>JAYYJC010000328.1:0-10000 GCA_036146655.1 Myxococcota bacterium
ACAAAGAGTTCGAGCTGTCCGTCATTATCTATATCAACCCATCCACCGGCATTGGCAGGCGCCATTTGAAGATTTTCAGGCCAATCTTGGAGTGACCAATTACCGCTCTCCTGAGCGAGAAAGAGCAAATTGGGATTGAGCACAGGAACATCCGAGTGGGCCTCATCAGTGAAAAAAGTTGCGCCAAAAACATCGAGTAAACCATCGCCATTGCCATCACCTAGGGCAATATGCTGGGTTCGATAATCCAGTTCATCTCCATCACTCCAAGGATGGCTCACAAAAGACATCGCCTCAATGCCTGCTGGTTCTTGGAGTAAAATCTGATCCACGCCTAAATTTGCCAACACGAGGTCGGTCTGACCATCGGCATCCAAATCCGCAGCGGCACCCCCCATTCCCATTTGCTGTCCATTAATAAAGAATTGAGAAACACTGCGATCCGCAAGTCCGAAGAATAGCTCATCCGCACCGAACTGAGGCAAATAGACATCCCATCTCCCATCTCCATTCCAATCGTGAACCATGACCCCCCAACCGTGGAGTTCACCATCGCCACCGCGGCGCTGGTGGTCCCAATCCGGGCCCAAGCTTTTTTCTTGAATGGGGTGTACATGGGCTGCTGGATCTTCACAGACAAAGGTCGCTCGCTGGAGAATCAAGACATCAACAAACTCGTGATCAGCCAACTCACTCTGATAAGAGGCACTAGAGTCACTCCCCTTAACCTCAGCATCTTGCGAAACATTCGAACACGAAAGTATGAGCAGTAGAAAACAAACAATCATTTAATAAATGAACTTCTGAATAAAACAATTGACCAAAGTGGAGCCAATTGTGGGTGTTGCTCTAAATATTACATCTAAGATTAACTTATGCCACCTAGCCAATGAATATTCAAGATGGTGCGACACTAACAGTTAGGAATACAGTCCTTATATAACAGAGGGTCACACAGAACCGAGATTTCCATGTGGCATTTGCAATTGGGTCATTAAAGAAGAGTGTCAGGCACCTGAGATTAAAGAAACGGTTTTATCGGATGACAGATATCAATTTTGCCCTCAATTACGGCATTTTCGATGCAGACTTCTCGCAACTTTGGACTGGTTGGGTATTCTGGCTGGCGAAAGAAGGTGATTAATTCCAAGCGACGGGATTTGTAGCCGCACCCCACCAAGACAAATCCTCTCGCTGTGCACTCAAAATGGCTTGCCCTTCTTGAGGAGACATCCGTATCACTTGGCCTTCAGAGTTAAATCCATACAACTGCCCATCTGAGTAGCCCAGCCCAAATAATCGGGAGTAGCCGATTGGTCCAATTTCAACCTCTACCCCAGTATTGGGGTCAACACGGACAAGAACATCACTGTCCTCTCCAAAAACCGTCCAATACAAGTACCCATCTGGAAGACCAACAATATCACCGCTTGTCTCATGAAAGGCATTGGCTATCAATGTCTCTGTTTCACAGGTCAATACATCAAGAAATAAAATGGTCTTTTCACTGCCAACGACAAGGCGACCATCATCCGTAAATGTCAACGCCGTTGTTCGAATGGGGAGTTCACAAATTGGCTGAACTTCGGCCGTACTCGGATTAATCAAATACAGATACTCTCCAGTACCACCATACATATGTCCACTGAGGTCAATGGCAATGTCTTCAAAATGATCGACAGGTCCTGCTTCTGAAAAGAAATCGTTGATAAAGTAAACTTCTCCAGTTGCGGGTTCAACCTCATATAAACTGCCACTCGTATTGGCGTAAACCGGTGCCTGAGCCACCTCTTCTGGGGGTTCTTGAGAAGGCTCAACTATGTCAGCCGTATCTTCGACCATCGATACCGCAGTATCATCACCTTCGGAAAGTGGATTTCGTTTTTCGAGCTCATAATCCATACATGCAAATGCAACCAACCACACCATCGACACACCTCACCAGAAGATGATCGTCTCATAACGGGTTGAATTCAATGTGTTTTGCAATGTCGCAATTCCTTCACACAGGATGCGATATTAGTTGCATCCGCTGCCACTGCAATTGAAGGTCGCGTCATCGCCGTAATCTGTATTGCTGCCAGCAACAAAAGAATAAATATCTGCCGGATTATTGTCGGTGGACCCTGACCCCATGTCACAACTGTTGCCCAAAAACTGTGCAGTATCATAGAGATAAACCACCCCGCCTCCAGAAGTTCCAGTGTTTCCATTGTCATAGACACCAGCGACTTCTGAAGATGTCCCTGAACAGGTTAGCTGAGCATTCAATTGAACCATCAAAGCCCCACCGAAATCTGCAGTATTGTCAGTGACAACGGAACTTATCATATCAACTGTCACATTGGTAGCAACCCCATTGTCATCAAAGTTGTCTCCAATAAACAACCCACCGCCGAGTGTGTCGGCATCATTTGACATAATCAAAGTGTTTTCAATGCTGTGGGTCCCTTCAAGATAAACAAATGCGCCGCCATAGAGACCGGAGCTGTTTGAGACAAAAGCGGAGTCCAGAATGCTTGATGTGGTCACCGGATCTGTTGAGTAACCACTTCCTATAAATACAGCGCCTCCGACAGAACCTGCATCATTATTTTCGACCGTTAGTAAGTCGCCAGCAAATGACCCACTGTAGACATGAAGTGCACCGCCTCCGGTATCTGCAAGGTTTCCATCGAAGGTGCTGGAAGTGACGACAGAGTCTACATAAAGCAAGCTCATCGCACCACCATAATCCGAAGTATTGTTGGTCAATGAAATGCTGGAGGCACTAAATGTAGATGTCGCATTTGGAGCATCAACCAAAATTGCGCCGCCGAGATCGTCCGCCTGATTAAGGTTGAATGTGGTATCATTTAGGCTCAGGTCTCCCTTTTCAACGAATACAGCGCCCCCACTACCAGCAGTATTTCCGGTGAATTCTGAGTCGCTAATCGCTACATCACAAAATACAGAAGCAATACCGCCGCCATATCCATAATCTGAACCATCTCCTGCAGTATTACCCGTAAAGATTGCATTGCTGACGGTCAAAGATGAAAAGCCATCACAATGAACACCACCACCATTTCGGGTGGCATTCGACAGTCCGCCGCCTGTTCCATCTCCATTTTGTATGGTCACGCCATCAATGGTCACATCCACACTTGATGAATCAATGAGAATAACAGTGCCTTGGTTTCCGCCATCAAGGACAACACTCCCACCACTCGAAGTAAGTTCCACATCGGCCTCGACCGTTGCATTGATGTAATAGGTGCCTGTGCAGAGATTCAGAACACCATCTTCCTCCAAAAGCGGGGTGGCTGGCGCATTGCTTGTTCCAGTGAATTCAGTTGTCAGATCAATGGACGAACCATCGGATACAACCAGTCCGACAGTTCCGGGTTGATCGCCTTGTCCATCGCAATCGTTGTCATAGCCATCACAAGTTTCTGGTGCACCAGGATAAATGCTGCTGCCCATTCCCACGCTGTCATTACAATCACTCGCATTGGCGACATAGCCATCAGGTGGTGAACAAAAACTCACTGAACTTGCTGTTGTACCAAAGCCATCACCGTCAAGATCCTCGTAATAAGTGACGGCTGTATTGGTGTCCAAAGCCTGATCATCATCGTCCGCAAAGTTGTCACAATTGTTATCAATGCCGTTATCACAGACTTCAGTAGCACCCGGATTAACCTCTGAATTGGCATCGTTACAATCCCCACCGACCTCGACATAATCTGTGTTGGGGGGCGAACAAGCTTCTTGTGAACCAGAAAGGGTTGATCCATACCCGTCTCCGTCATTGTCAATATAATAAATAATCTGAGTGCTCAAATCCACACCGGGATCATCTTCATCAGAAAGACCATCACAATTGTCATCCCCACCACCACAGACTTCAATTGCGTCGGGATTGGTGCTGTCATCAGTATCATCACAATCGTCTGAATTATCAACATAGCCCGTTTCAGGGCGTTCACATGCAATGAGGATGTTGTCTGCATCTCCGTAACCATCATTGTCACTGTCTGCATAATAAGTGTTGCCAGAAGAGATCGAGTCTTCATCGTCAATGAGCATATCGCAGTCGTTGTCAATGCCATCGCATACTTCTTCGGCATCGGGAGAAATCAAAGCATCGCCGTCGTTGCAGTCATCGGAATTGTCTGAATACCCAGCGGGTAAATCACATGCATCAACAGGTACATTGACATCGCCATAACCATCTTGGTCCACATCGGCATAGTAGGTTGAACCACCCAGAAAATCAGAGTCAGCATCATCGATTGCACCATCACAATCATTGTCAATCCCATCGCAAATTTCAGCGACTTCGGGAGAAACCAAAGCATTGTTATCGTCACAGTCAACGCTTGAGTCGATACCGTCACCATCAGCATCTGTAAAAACATTGCTCTCTTCAGGGCCTTTACCCCCCTCACAAGCCAGTAATATACCCGCCAAAAGCCAATATCGCATTCATCCTCCAGTCGCTCGATTTGCCTGCCAAAACAATGGCATACTATATCATAAACGCTGTCGGCAATGCGGCTAGCTTAGTGCCTGAGAGACCTCTATCACATACATCCCAACGATCACAAGATCGCCGACAGAACAAGTAACTGGGGACTTTACGGTTTGAAAACGACCTCTGGAATATACATATGTGGCCAATCGATCGTGAATGGTTTTAAGCTCAAATGTTTGGCCATCAATCGCTCGGATTTGACATTGGTGTCGACCCATCAAGACTCGGTCCCATGACCAACCTGCTGTTCTGGCCTGCTGTGCTCTCGGGCTCATACCCCACTGTATTCGGTCTGAACAATTCCGCATTGGCAAAGTCATACCAGGATAGCTGGGTTCTCGACCGAGTTCAATGTGATCTCCAATGTTCAGCGTGCTGGATAAGCCAGAGACCCCTGTAAAGACACCTTTGAAAGTATGCTGAAGTTGGATGTAGCGAAGTGCGCCTGCTGGCGTATTGAACATGTCTTGGTCTTGGACATTGATCCGTTGTCCAGGAGAGATTTGACGGCCATTGTGTGACACTTGGCTACTCATAGCAATAACGGACACACCATCCGACTGAACTTCAGCACGGAGGATCGCTTGGCCAGAGCCAAATCCCCATTCGCCATTGGGCAACAAATCGATGGTATAACCATCAATAATTCCATGCCATGGCATGTCGAGAAGGGCAACACCCACAATCTCAAGATTCATGTCTGCGGCTGAGCTGAAATCCATAAAGACAGTATTGGTCCCGCTAGCAAGTGGTCTGACAGCCTGCGCTTGTTGCATGGCATCATCGAATGCCCCTTCGGTACCAATAATCAGCCCACGGCCCTTGGCCGCCCAATCTAGTCTTTCTTGGAGTGGCATCGTGGTGGCAAGCAACCAAATATTACTCGGCGCAAATCGAGCGCCAACTGTACGAAGAAGGCTGGATATTTCAGGACTACTTGGATCAAATCCTTTAAAAATCAAATGCGCATCAATTGTATTTGTTATTTGAGGAAGCTTTCCGGGAGACACAATGTAGACATTGCCCCTTAACGACTGAAATTCTTTTTTCAGCGTTTCAGGCAAAATACATTGACTGGGAATGACCGCTCGAAATACTTCGGTTTGCCCAGGAATGCCTTTAAAATCAAATGCACCCACCGACTCCCAAGGCACATCGGAGGGATTCATGCATGCACGGGTGTTCGAAGCAAACCAAACCTCACCACCGGGTGTCTTTGAATTGATGCGTGCTGATAGATTGACTGCAGAGCCGAAGTAGTCGCCATCTATTTCTTCGACATCACCCGTTGCCGCAGATGCCCGAAACCGCAGGTTAAGTGCACCGGACTCAGAAACCAACCTAGACTCAACAAGTTCGATACAAGCTTTCAATGCATTGGTGGCTGAGGCGAAACCCACCATGAAGCTGTCGCCTAGGTTTTTGACAAGTACACCACCATAGGGTTCAAGAATGGCTCGGGTATGCTCTTCGTGCTGTCGAACCATGTTTCGAAAAGAGTCGCTGTCAGCCTTCGCCGTATTTTTGGTATACCCTTCAAGATCGGTAAACACCACGGTTTTGGTTAACATTGACATTCCGGGCTCCTTTAAAAAACCAACGCAAATAGGATGAAACTAGTCTATCCAATTTGCATTAAAAAAGAAAGAGAAGACCCAAATTGTTATGGAAGAATTTGCCTTTTATATACATTGAGAACTGCATTTTTTCCCCAAAAGGATTTGTGCTTGGCCTCGAAGGATTTTTCCAACCGATAATAATGCTCAAAATAAGCCTGATCTTCCGAGTTGGGAAACAAAGCTCCCCCATGCAGATGCTGATTATTCTCAATTTCGAAGGCTCTTAAAACAAGGTAATCCGGCTGTATCTCTCTGAGGATCCGTTGAAAGACCACTCCCCCGCGATACGGTGCATCTACCAATTTTAGCACCTCAGGACTGATCAAACCTGCAATATCCACCACAGGTCGATGCGCATAATACCCTTGATAGCCAATGGCCTCCATGGCCACCTGCGCCCCATCAGGTGTATTGGCTTCCAGCCATTTCCCCACCTTGGCACGCAGGGAAACTTCGTTTTCCTGAAGCAGCTTAAACTCTTGAAACTTTGGCACAATCCGAAGGACAAAGCAAAAGAACAAAATCACACCAATCAACCACTTCAAGCGGGGTTGGCGCCAACGCTGTACGAGCGCATTTAGACCTGCGAGACCAATGACCAATCCCACCCAGCAGAGCGGTACCATGTACCAAGCAAAAAATGGCGCTTTTCGAACGAAGAATAAAAAGGGGAATACAACCGCATAGACCAGAAAAACATATTGCAGTGTCTTTTTTGTGGCCAAGATCTCTTTTACACCAACACCAAAGGCCAACAGTCCGATTGGTATGCCAGCTGAAATGGCACTCCATTGCAGCATTGTCGATTTGGTCCACTTCAGAATGTGTTGAAGTTCAAATACGGATCCTTGAAGGGCCAAAGGACGAATGATGGATTTTGCCATCACAGAGTGAGGCAGCGGACTTCCGAAAACAGACCAAGCCCAGAAGAACCATGACAAGAGCAGTGCTGATCCAATGCCAGCACCAATAAGCGCCCTTTTGGGTTTCTCCTTTGCCACAGCCAAAAAAAGAAGACCTGACCACACCAGTCCATCAATTCGGGTCAAGACCAAAAGGGCTGCCACAATTGCGGTCGCCAAATACCGCTTTCGTAAGAACAAATCACCGGATAATGCCATCATGAACACCACCAAGATGGTTTCCATGCCGCCAGTACCAGCCCAGAGAAAAGACGGATTAAAGAGCAACAGCGGAATGCTGATGTAAGCCATTATTGAATTCCCAGTCCATTTCCAAACAATCCGTGCAGTCAACAAAGCAGCGCCACAGCCAAATAAAATATTGAGAACATCAGAGGCTGGCCAGATCGCTTCGGATCCGAAAACCAAACCAACCATGGCTAACAAAAGCGTAAATAAAGGAGTGGTCGTCCCTTGAACCCAGACATCAGGGAAAAACGCATACCCCTTCCCCTGAGCCAAGTTCTCGGCATAACGATAGGTAATAAGCGCATCTTCGAGGGCATTCTCGGTGTAAAACTCAAAGATGACCCACAAAGACAATGCGATGAGAGAGAGAAAGACCGCCCAACTGGATTGAAATTGTTTCACACTTATTCAGTTGTTGGCGGAGTCAAACCAATCTGAGCAGCTAGAAAACCATACTGACGAGCTGTTTGATCTGCAACTGTGTCTATTCCAACCCCGCCACCATGACCTGAGTCGGCATTGATGGACAACAAAATGGGCTGCTTTTGACCATGGTCCTGATCTGCCCAGCGAATGGCTGCTGCCATCTTTTGAGCATGAACAGGAGCAGTTCGGGCATCGTTTGCTGAACCTGTTACCAAAATAGCAGGATAATCAGTCCCCTTTGTCACATTGTGATAAGGCGAGTAGCGGAGCAAGTATTGCGCCTGTGTCGGGTCTTCTGCGTTGCCATACTCTTCAGACCAAATATTGGCCAGACCAAACTTGTGATATCGCATCATGTCCGTCAATGGCACACTGCACAATACGGCTGAAAATAGCTCTGGTCTTTGAGTGACAGCAGCACTCACAAGCAGACCACCGTTGCTGCCACCAGAGATGGCCAGTCGGTCGCGGTTGCTATACCCCTGCGATTCAAGATATTCTGCTGCTGCTATGAAATCATCAAATACATTTTGCTTGTTTTCTCGCATGCCAGCCTCATGCCATTCTTGACCATATTCCCCGCCGCCTCTCAGGTTGGGAATGGCGATTCCACCTCCCATCTCGGTCCAAGTAACATTTCGAGTTGAAAAGCGAGGTTTCAATGAAATGTTGAAGCCACCATAGCCCGTCAGTAAAAAAGGCGTGGAACCATCCAATTCTATCCCCTTAGGATAAATGAGGAACATCGAGACTTCAGTACCATCTTTTGAAGTGTAAAAGACCTGCTTTGACTCCACATTTGATGCATCAACATCAAGTGGTGATTCTTTAAATACAGAAAGTGAATTGGTGCTTGATTCATAGGTATAAACAGTGCTTGGATGTGCAAATGACGAAAAGTTGAGATAGACCTCCCCTCCAGATTGCAGCCCACTCACTGACGCACTTCCAACGCTGGGAAGTTCAATGTCTTGAATAAAGGTTCCATCTGTCTCGTGTAGCTTTATTTTGGTGGCAGCCTTGTGTTGGTAGGTCAGGTACAATTGACGGTTAATAATGGAAAACCGTTCTAATAGATCGTCTGACTCAGGAACGATCTCTTCCCAATTGGCCCGTTCAGGATCTCGGACATTGACACGCATTAACCGGTACTTTGGTGCATTCCAGTTCGTCAAAATGTAGACATGATCTTCGAAAACTTCAGCACCGTACTCAGCATCCATTTCCTCATTGATAACCATTCGTGTATCACTGCCAACTCTAGATAGCCATAACCGAGAGGTATTGAACGAGTAACGCCCCTCCACAAGCCATTTTCCGTCTTCTGAGAGACCGGCACCGTGAAAATGTTCTTTCACCTCTGGATTGCTGAGAACCAAATTGTCTTGAGTACCGTCCGTTCCAATGGGATGAAAGAGGGCTCTGTGGTGATAGTCTTTTTCACCGTTTGGTGCTTCTTCTGCAGTAGGCCAAGCGGCATAATAGAAGCCAGAGTTGTCGTGTAGCCAAGAAACGCTTCTCTGCTTCCATCCTTTCAATCGATCTGCATGGTGGTCAAGTGTCTTTAAATCGATCACTGAAATGACTGGATTTTCGTCACCTGCATTGGCCTGACCATAGGCTGCCAAAGTACAATCCGGAGAGGGATAAAATCCGGCAAGGGTTTGTGTCTTATCCCATGAATTGGGATCAAGGAGAATGCGATCACCAGTGGGCTCACGCATGTTGACCACCCACTTGTCCTGATCTGCTTTTTTTGTATAAAAAATCGAACGGTCCGCATCAAGAATACAGGGTTCGGGCACAGAAGAATCATCGTAACGCCAAAGCGCTTGAAACCGATTGAAAAGGAACTTTTTTTGACTCAGTGTCTCAGTAAAATCCTGATAGAATTCGTTGCGACTATCGGTCCACGCACTTAATTCTTCTGACGGGTCCTCCATCCAACGATAAGGGTCCGACACAGAGAGTCCGTGAACATCCTCTACTCGATCTTCACGGCGGGCCAAATCACTTGGAGGTGCGGTTGAAACCCCTTCAGGGGATGTCTTCGAAAAGCATCCGAACAAGAGTGTGGTTATTATCATGGGTTCTCCATTGGAAGGTAAATAAAACTAGGTCAGAAACCGCAAGTAAAACCGCTGCATTTTAGGGAGATAATATTCTTCCCATGCAAAACGAAACTGTCCAAGCATCGGCTCAGGGATATCCTGATGGGTCACCAATAAGCGACACCCTTTTGGATTCGATTGGAACTGTAGGCGAACTTTAGAGTCAGACATTGA
>JAYYJC010000329.1:0-10000 GCA_036146655.1 Myxococcota bacterium
GGGTAAGAAGTCCACTGTACGCCAAGTCATTCGGATTTCTTTGGGGCGTTGCAGATCAATAAACTGACCTCGTACGGCACCACCCCAAAGTTCAAAGCGTCCCTCCGGCCTTGGGTCCATCTTGACAAAGGCCTCAGCATAGTGTCCATGAACGGCGGGGGTTATCCAACCGTCATAGACCACCGCTGGGGGTGCACTAAGGAGAACTTGTGATTGGTGCTCGGCCATGAATTTTCCGGAATGCCCAGCTTATCGACCACCCAACCACAACAGACCCGTGACCAAAGTCACCAATCCTGTCGAGCAAGTGGTGATGAAGTAAATGTTGTTTTCGGATTCAAGTTCATCTCGCAAAGCGGAGTCATCAGGAGTGTTATTAAAATCGATAAACTTCTTCGTTGCCAATGCACCACTTGTTGCGGTGGCAGCACCAAAACCCACAGAGACCCAAAGCAGAGTGTTGTTTCTGTCTTTTTCGGTTGTTAAAACCACTGGCTCTTCAACAGGAGCAGGCGGTGGGGATTCTTCAACTGGCGTTGATTGATTGGGGAGTTCTTCTCCTTTGTCCACCAATTTGGTTTTGACCACGGTTCCAGAAGAGTCCATCAACTGATAAATGGTTGGCCGATTTAGGGGGCGACTCAGACTTTCAACACCGTCAAAATAGACTGTTTCACCTTCTGACATTGACATTTCAATGGTTTCAGGAGTTTTCGGCGCATACTTTAAGGCCGTGTGAATCTCGTGGGATTCTGGAAAGATGTCAGTGCTGATTGTGATGCCAGGTTGAACACTCTTCGCAGCAGAAAAGTACCTTGCAGAATCATCTTGACTTCCAGAAGCCCATTTTAATATTCCCTGCATGATAAAGTATTGACTTGCAAATGATTGAGTTACAGGCTCATTCATGCAGTTCATTGTATTTCCAATGCTTTTAAGCAACAAACCCGCCTGAGTTGCATCCATATTTTCAAGCGCAGTCATTGACTGGTTAAGGTACTGATTGGCGTCTGTGAGTGTCAAGGCTTCATCGCAGGCAAAGGCCGATGAGGCCAGAAAACTCAATAATATAAACATCACCGTTCTCCTGTAATCATCAATGCACCTTCTATTACCGCATTTCATGCAGTTATGCCAGTTGATTTAACGGCTTATTCCCAGAGGACACCATCACTTGAGTCAACCACCTCACACTTTGCAGACATACTGTAAGGCATGTGTACAATCGCCAAATTACACATTTCATCATCTGCAGTGGTTCCATAATTTACCGCCTCAGGATTTGGATTTCGCCAAGTACAACTGTACTCAAATCCTTGACCTGCCGGAATGGATAGAGGTGTTTCATATTGAACAATCTTCGGATCATGCCAATCATTATTGGTATAGAACACTTCACCACTGCTTTCTCCGTCGAACAAGCGAATGGTGAACTCAATTCCAAGTTTGTGGGTGTGTGAAGCCAAAAACAAAACATCGACATCTTCATTCATCACGCATCGGGTCCATTCCGTATGATCTGAACTGGCTGGTATGTTGATGTATTCATCTCGAACTTGGCCGCCCCAAATTCCCTCCACCACATCATCTGTATCTATGGTGTAAGCATTGACTCTGGCGTATAGATCAACCGGTTGATCAGTGGTATTCACATAGTGAATCTCATGGATGATGTCTAAACCTGGCGGAAACTGTGCGGCCACCCCGTCCGGCAGATACATGGTGTCTTGAGCCGTACCTTGCGCACCAAAAAACATAATTTGATCTTCCATCAGACTTCCAAGCAACTCCTCACATTGATAGGTTCCGGGCTCAACTAATCCAGGGATCAACCCTGGAGTCGACAGAGTCATGTGATGGGTTCCAGGCGTTTGCTGGTACTCGACCCAGTTGACGGCCGCCACCTCGGTTGTCGGGAGGGGATAAACGGAACAGATCCAAGCTTCTGAATAAGGTTCGACGGTGGCTTCCATCGACAACTGGAACCCTTCCCCTTCAGCAGGAGGTGCGAGTGGAATCACAGTGTCATCCCGAGCTGAATCCACTTGCTTTTCAGCTGGCTCACCACAGCCCAATAACCAAATCCAAAACATAAAATCTCCTTACAGCGACAATCATCGTACCGTATATGGCTGCCTCTAGTTTAGCCAAAGTTTGTCAGAGATGTAGTAGCAATCCAGCAATCAGCCTAAAAAATATGTTCCCCACACCTTATCACTATATTGCATCGCAGCTTTGACATAAGGTTTCAACAACTCACCTGCCGAAAGAGACTTTGGTGATACGCTCAACATCAAAAATGCACCAGCACGCCCATCTGAGATGGACAAAGTGGTGGCTCCATCCGTATGGTCTTCAACACGGGACCACTGGCCCGAAACAAAATCCAACCAGTGGGTTTCTGGTGTGCATGTTCCATCAACGGTTGACTCGCCCCAAGCGCGTGTGCTTCGATTTGAAATGGCGGTCTCGATCATCCAATGCTGTAGTGAATCAGTGTCAAACAAAATTGTTTGACCATCCTTGAGCATTAAATCCAGAAGGAAATACGCCATGTGCTTGACACCATAGAGGGCAAATATCCCTGCTCCAGCCCGAGTATTGATCTCAGTGGGATAGAACTGACCATCTGTAATAACGCCATCAAGGGTAAAGGTACCCTTAAAATTGACCTCTTCTCTAAGCACTGCCCCAATCTTCCGTACAGTGTCCTGAAGTTGTGCTGTTATCGAAGAATTCGGAATCCAATGGGTTGAGGCTCCCATGTATTTAAAATGGCCATCTGAACACGGTATAACAACCATTTCGATTGGTATAGAACAGAGCACTTCGGCTTCTAAGACGACGCCGTGAATGCTGCATGAAACCCCGTCGAGATATTCCATCACACGAACATACTGACACTCTTTCTCAAAAAAACTTCGAACAGAATCTAGGTGTTTTGCCGTATAAATGGCTCGAACATGGGACCCGCCACCCGTCACACCTTGGGTTGAGTCTCCGCTTAAAACGAAAGGAAAATTCCACCCTTCAAGGCATGCGTGCTTCAGATGAGAAACAGATACCGTTTCACTGCGTGAGGTTTTAATGTTGGCTTTATCCCATATAACGGTCACTTCGCACTTGTCTTCAATCCGCAGCCAACTGGTGCGCCGACTCCCAAATACTCGGCGATTTGCCACCGACTCCAACTCAAACCAAAAAGCCCCAATCACAATGGCTTCTACGGTAGGGTCAAAATCATCAATTACCTTAATGTGAGTTTTGTCCAGGTGCTTTAGAGCCGAATGATACGCTCTCAATTCAAATGCCAAGGAACATTCTGGAAGCGCAACAAAAATATGAGCTATGTCCAGTCTAATCCGTTCAGTTTGCGGACTTTGTCCCACTATGCCAAACAGATGCGATTTAGATACACCAAGGGCCTCAAGGGTATTTGCAGCTCGCTGGATGGCTCGCTCATTTGCAAAAGCTAATAAAATCTTACGGCCATACAGAAAAGGAAGAACCTTCGATTTAAACAGCTTGTCAATCAAAATGATGCTCCGGTTGTTAAAATAATAGCATTAAGGGCATTGTCAGAAGTCAGAATGAGGCTTAAGCAAATCGTCATGAATAAACTGTCACCCCCACTCAATGTCTGTATGGTCCACTCCTTTCATCACAACCGTGGAGGCGATACCACCTACACTCGTCAAGTGACCCAAGGGCTTCAAAGTCGAAATCATGTGGTACATCCTTTTGCCATGCAGCATCCCCTAAACGACAGTGTTCCAAGTCAACGGTACTTTGCACCATGGACACCACTTTCGCAAAAGACCAAACTCAGGGCAAAAGACATCCTTAAACTGATTTGGTCCAGAGACGCTTATCAGGCCTTTGCCACGGCGATTGATCAACTAAAACCAGATGTCATTCATGTTCAACACCTCCATCGGCATCTTACCCCGTCGATTTTGGCGGCCGCTCGCCTGCGCAAAGTGCCGGTAGTGTGGACTCTGCACGATTATGAACTTCTTTGCCCAAGTGGAAAAATGGTTCGACAAGGTCAAATGTGCAGCCTATGTGCCAATGGCTCAGTGATACCTGCCGTTCGACACCGATGCAAATGGAACAATACCGCAGCGAGTTTGCTCAGTGCCATCGAGCATGGCACCCATCGTCTCATTCACATTGAAGACTGGATTGATGCATTCGTCTGCCCTTCACAATTTCTTGAGAAGCACTTACAGAAGCGGATTCCAGTTGACAGAATCCACCACATTCCAAATCCAGTACAACTGACAAAGTCAAAACCTGCGAGTAAAAATCAGTGGCTTGTTGCGGGTCGATTGAGTCCGGAAAAAGGCTTTGATGTGGCCATAAAAGCTGCATTGAAGTTACCTCAATACCCCCTTTTGATCTGTGGCGACGGTCCAGAAAGACAACGGCTTGAACATTTGGCCAACGGCGCCAAACACATTCATTTCCTCGGCATGCTACCACATGAAACGCTACAGAAACACATCAGTGAATCAGCCATCATTGCTGTGCCTTCAAAATGGCCAGAAAACTTCCCCTATGCCGTGATTGAAGCTCAAGCTCAAGGCAAACCAACGGTGGCCAGTAAAATGGGCGGGATCATCGAGCAAATCACACATGAAGAGACAGGGCTATTGGTACCGCCAGGTGATCCCATTGCCTTACATGCTGCAATTGCTCGTCTGTTCAAGAAGCCAGAATGGGCGGAAGAATTGGGTCGCAAGGCTCAGAGCCGTGTCGCCACGGTATGCCGTTTCGAAACCCATCTTGAACGGCTGGAAAATTTATATACCCATGTCATCTTTAACAGACTAAACTGAAGGCAATACCTGAATTTTTCAAGGGGCATTAATGAAGTTCTACAGTATGTCATTGACCTTATGTATTGTCTTATTCTCTTGTCGAAACAATCAAAAAACAGTTCTTGAACCCAGCAATGAAGGTGTCGTGTTTGAAGATGCTGATGCGGACGGATATGAAGCGAATGAAGATTGTGATGATTCAGATCCCAGCATTAATCCAGGTGTACCTGAACTCTGCGATGGGGTCGACAACAATTGCAATGGCCAGATTGATGAAGGTGTCTTGGTCACTTTTTACCTCGACTCAGATGGAGATGGATTTGGGGACAATTCCGAAAGCATTCAAGGGTGCTCGCAACCGTCAGGCTATGTGCCCAACGGCAATGATTGTGACGATACGGCAGATGTAACATTTCCAAGTGCCAATGAAATCTGCGATGGCATTGACAACGACTGTGATGACTTGATTGACGAAGATCTCGGCGAAGCCGGATACCTCGACAATGACAGAGATGGATATGGGGATCCCAATCAGCCCGCAGACAATTGCCTTGATGATGGATCCGTTGTATTTAATTCAGACGATTGCAATGACAGCAACGACTCGAGCTATCCTGGCGCTCAAGAATATTGTGACGGCATCGACAACGACTGCGATGGCGCAATCGATGAAGACATTGGCCAGGCCTACTACCTCGATCAAGACGGCGATGGTTTCGGTGAAGACCAAACGCTCCTTTACGCCTGTACGCCACCATCTGGATATGTGCTGTTGGGGGGCGACTGCGATGATTTGACCACAGAAGCCAATCCAGACAACGAAGAGATCTGTAACGATCTAATCGACAACAACTGTGACGGCCTCACTGACGAGAATGCCATAGATGAAACGGAGTGGTATCTTGACCAAGACAATGACGGATATGGCGATCCGAGCACGGTTCAAGAGGCATGTTATCCACCAAGCAATCAGTATGTTTCAAACAACACAGACTGTGATGATTCAAATTCAACCATATCGCCCGCCGCATTAGAAGTCTGTGATGGCATAGACAACGACTGTGACACTGTACCTGATGATGGCCTGCCGCTTTCAAGTTATTTCAGTGACTTGGATGGTGATGGATATGGCGATGTTTCAACAGCCATAAGCAGTTGCAGTCAACCCTCTGGTTCCGTTACGAACAGTTCAGACTGTGATGACAACAATGCATTAAGCAATCCAGGAATGGCTGAACTCTGCAGCACAGCTTTTGACGATGATTGCAACGGACAGACAAATGACGCAGATTCTGGCATTGTTGACGGTATAACCTACGCCTTAGATGCAGATGGAGATGGCTTTGGAACACCAAATTACACGGTAATCGCGTGTACGCAGCCGTCAGGGTATGTCATAGACAGCACCGACTGTGACGACCTCAGTGCCAATTCCTTCCCAAATGCACCGGAGACCTGTGATGGACTAGACAACGATTGCAACTCGCTCATCGATGAAGCCGACTCTGGATTAGACACAAGCACGCTAAATACATACTACCCCGACGCTGACAGTGACGGCTTTGGAGATGCCAACATTGCTGTACAGAGCTGCGAGGCCCCTTCCGGTTATGTTTCAGATAGCACAGACTGCAATGATCAAAGCAGCACCATTTATTTTGGAGCAACCGAAAGCTGCAACGGCCTTGACGACAACTGTGATGGTCTTGTTGACAATGGTGCCATCGACAGCCAAACTTGGTACGCTGACACAGACGGGGATAACTTTGGAAACATCAATTATGGACTTGATTCCTGCGCACAGCCCAATGGATATGTTTCGAACAGCATCGATTGTGACGACAACAATGCTGACATCAATCCGAACTCGGTTTGGTACATCGATCTAGACGGAGATGGTTTTGGAAACACGAACTTTAGCTTTCAGCAGTGTGCCCAGCCCAGTAACTATGTCTTAGACAATACGGATTGCAATGATCTGGAGTCGTCCACATACACAGGTGCCAACGAGATCTGTGATGGCATTGACAATGATTGCGATGGGCTTGTTGATGACAATGACACAGACCTGCTTATTACCAACACGAATATTTGGTATGCTGACACAGACAATGATGGATATGGTGACCCTGCTACAGACCTTCTTTCATGCAATCAACCCAGCGGCTATGTCGGAAACAATACGGACTGTAACGATCAATCGGCGGAAGCCTATCCAACGGCTCAAGAAATTTGTGATGGCATTGACAATGATTGCGACAATCTCGTCGATGACGACGATCCTGCTTTGTCACTCAGTTCTGCATCGCTCTGGTTTTTCGATGGTGACAACGACGGCTTTGGTGATGGCAATGAATTTCTTGGGCGGTGCAATCAGCCAAACGGATATGTGTCCAACGATGAGGACTGTGATGACAACAACAACACAATTAATCCAAACGGAGTTGAACAATGTGATGGAGTCGACAATGATTGTGATGGCGTCAGCGATCCGGATTCTCTGATCGGGACCGCTCCAGATTGTGCGGCATTGGACTGTCTTGAAATATTAACGGATGGTTCTCAAAGTGGTGATGGCCTTTACTGGATTAGCCCAAACAACAGTATATATCAGGCATATTGCTTGATGGACACTTCGTATGATGGCGGCGGATGGACCTTGATTGCCATTACCGCAGACGACAACCAGAACACTTGGACTTGGAACAACCGTCATTATTTTGATACAGACACCACGACATTCGGCTCACCAAGTGATCTCAATGCGGACTTTAAATCACCCGCCTATCATGAAATTGCTCCCACAGACATGATGTTTCGACACAGACCCTCTAATGTCTGGGTAGTCTATGGAAATTCAGGCAACGGTGCGGCGTCGATGGCGTCGTTGGTCGGTTCATTTCCACAACAAACCTACTATAGCAACAGTGGTGGATTTGCCAAAACTGCCGGAAACTACAACAGTGGTGGATACATATGCGGCAGCAATATGGCATTCCATGCTTGCGGCACAGATGGCGGGAGCGGCTGCTCAGATTCAGATGACAGCTATGGACCAATTTTTAACATCAATTACAACAACGGCTGCCCGTTTGATGACACGAATATTCATGGCGGACTTGGACCTGATGTCAAAAGCACCGGCACCGAACGCCAGTCAATTGGATTTGGAAGCAGACTGAATCTTAATACCGGCAGTTCTGGCTCAGGCGTTAACAACATGCAGATTTTTGTACGATGAAAGCCCTTTTCCTCATTCCGCCTCCAGAACTTAATCTTCGGGGGATCCCCATCGACCGTGTCTATGGATGCAACTATGGCTTTGACTACAAACCGCCAATCCATTTTCTTCAGGTGGCGACCTATGCCCAAGACGGTTTGAACTGGACCATCCGATTTATGGACTGCCCAGCGGAAGGCATCGAACTGAACGATTGGCTTAACTTTGACGGTTGGGATTACGATGTTGTCTGTTTTTGGTCGACCTATCTTTCAGCCATTGAGGATACCCGTGCCGCTCGGCATATACTCAATCAATTTCCGCAAATGAAGCTCATTTTCATGGGCACTGCAGCAACTTGGAAACCAGAGGAGTTTTACCTTTCTGAAAATACTTTTGTGCTGCTCGGAGAGATGGAACACACCCTTAGAGACTGGTCTAAAGCCATTCAAGACTCCAAGCCTTTGACGAACATACCTGGGTTGGGGCACTTTCAGAATGGTCATTTTCTTCGAGGCCCTTTTAGAAAATTACTGGATGTCACTCAGCTTCCGCTGCCCGATCGCAGCCTTCTGAAAGGTGAATACAGAGCCAACCGATTGAACCGAGGTCCAATAACCGTGATGGCAGTCAGCCGAGGATGTGGGTTTCGATGCACTTTTTGCACAACCAATGCCATTGATCAAGCCGTAGACCTAGAGTTCAAACGGGAGAATCCTGTTTTTGAAGATCGTCCGCCTTTGCGAAAACGAACACCAGAACAAGTCATTGAAGAGTTTAAACAAATTGCTGCATTGGGCTACAAAAGCGTTGAGATAGCCGACAACATTTTTACTTGGGGCCGTTCTCGCACACTTCAAATATGTCGTGGCATTGAAGAACTGGATTTGGACTGGATATGCCTGGCACGGGCCAATATGCTTCATGACCCTGAGGTTATTCAGGCGATGGCCAAAGCCGGCTGCAAAATGGTCTATATGGGGTCAGAGTCTTTCGATGATGGTCTTTTAGACGACATGGTAAAAGAGATACGAGTCAAAGACATTATCAAAGCAGTCGACACTTGCAAGGCAAATGGTCTTGAGCCGGAAGTCAGCGTTTTGATTGGCGGCTCAGCACATGAGAACTGGAAGACATTGCTCAATTCATGGTGGACAGCAAGAAAACTCGGCACAGAGTTTGTGCACTATTCAGTTGTTTTGCCTTCTCCATCGACCGCCATGTATGACGACGCCATTCTCAACGGGTGGTTTATTGATGGAGACTTCCGTCCCATAGACAATGCAAGGGAAGTGATTGTCAATCTACCCAACC
The DNA here is from genome assembly GCA_036146655.1 of Myxococcota bacterium. Taxonomy (GTDB): domain Bacteria; phylum Myxococcota_A; class UBA796; order UBA796; family UBA796; genus JAYYJC01. Next base: position 9,358 of record JAYYJC010000329.1, read on the forward strand.
TTTCGGCCAAAGAACTCCAACTTGCCATTAAATTGGCTTATGGACTACAATATCTCAGTCCGAGCGGCGTGTGGAAGCAAGTCAAAAAGGTGCGCTCCTTCAACGACATTCGCCACAAAGCCTCCGCAGCTCGCCAGTTGATCGGTTTTTTGACAGACAGTGAAAAAGTACGCACCACCACACATATTCCAGCTGGTCGGGTCACGCCCCTCAATGGCTAATGTTAGACCAACATATGCAAGCTGTCAGCTCCTTGGAGTCAGAGTCGATATACTGCGCTGGAACGAGCTGATGTCATTGATAGATTGGCATATTTCAGCACAATCACAACTCAGCCTAAGCTACGCCAATGCCCACACCATCAATCTTGCCTACGAAAATAAAAGCGTTCGAAACTTACTCAACCGCTCTGACATCACTTATTGTGACGGAAATGGGGTTCGATGGGGTGCAATGCAGAATGGAATCAACATTCCCGAACGGCACACCGGGGCAGATTGGATCTGGAAATTGGCACAAGAAGCCGCCAGGCAGAAATGGACGCTGTACTGGCTCGGAAATGCAGAAGGAATGACAGAACAGGCCAGCCTTAGACTGCGATCTCACTTTCCCGAACTACACATCCATAGCGACCATGGCTTCT
>JAYYJC010000330.1:0-10000 GCA_036146655.1 Myxococcota bacterium
ATCCATCAAGTGGACCAGAATATGAGTCGATGCTTACCCGAATAGAAACTGCAAAACCCGATATCCTATTGGTGGGAATGGGCACTCCAACCCAAGAAGAATGGATTGATGCTCACCGAAAACGCCTGTCCGATATCCCTATTTTATGGGCCGTTGGGGCAGCCGCAGAATTCGTAGCTCAGCCAGAAACAAGACCTGGTCCAAAATGGATGACCAAACATTTGGAATGGGTTAGCCGTTTGGCGTCAGATCCTAAGAGAATGTGGAAACGGTATCTTTTGGGTAATCCGAAGTTTATTTGGCGCATACTGACCAGTAAAGAAGAAATTTAAAGCGAAAACTTCCACAAAAACTGATTTGGGTTAGTATTCATTTCAAAACCTATTCAATTTGGGAGTAGTGATGACTCAACGACCTTCAGCAATTGTAATCGGATCAGGATTTGGAGGCCTTTCTTTGGGCATTCGTCTTCAAAGCATGGGATTTGATACCACCATAGTGGAAAAACTCGATGCACCAGGTGGCCGTGCATACGTTCGCGAAACAGAAGGCTTTAAGTTTGATATGGGTCCCACTGTGATCACCGTTCCTCACTTTATTGAAGAGCTTTTTTCTCTCGAAAGGGACCAACATCACCTCGATCATGCAGACTTTCCACAATCTGTCATTGAGGCTGAACGGATCACTACCGGAGTCAGTGGCGGACCAAACACATCAAAATACTGCACCATTGTCCCCATCCTTCCATTTTACCGAATTTATTTCGATGATGGAAGCTACTTTGATTATGATGGTGACCCCGAACACACCCGCGCTCAGATACAGAAAATCCATCCTCCTGATCTGGAGGGATACAATAAATTTCATGATGCTGCTGAAGCCATTTTCAAAAGAGGCTTCTTAGAGTTGGGTTACACGCATTTTGGCGACATGACCACCATGCTTAAAGTCGCACCTGACCTGTTTAAACTAGATGCGGTTAGAAACCTGTTTAGTTTTGCAGCCTCCTACTTTGAATCAGACAAACTGCGTCAAGTCTTCTCATTTGAGACCTTATTGGTAGGCGGTAATCCGCTGAAAGTACCAGCCATCTACGCCATGATCCATTTCGTCGAAAAAACTTGGGGCATACATTATGTCATGGGTGGTACAGGTGCGTTGGTGCGCGCTTATGTGAAAAAGTTCGAAGAGATGGGTGGCCAGATGCGCTACAATGCTGAAGTCTCCAAGATCAATACGGAGGGTGGTGGATTTCTCACAAAAGCCAAAGCCACTGGCGTTACCTTTGCTGACGGCAGTCACCTTCAAGCTGACATCGTCTGTTCGAATGGAGATTACGCCCACACATACATGAAGCTCATCGACAAGAAACACAGGCGCTGGAACCCGGACTGGCGGGTTCGTTCCATGAAGTACTCTATGTCTCTTGTTGTCATCTACTTTGGCTTTAAGAAGACAGAACAAGATTTAGATCTACGCCATCACAACATTATTCTCGGCCCAAGGTATGAAGAACTTTTAACCGACATCTTTGACCGTAAGGTTTTGGCCCCTGACTTCTCACAGTATCTACATGTACCCACCTTGACGGACCCTAGCATGGCGCCTGAAGGACACCACACGGCGTATACCCTTATACCTGTTCCCCACAATGGCTCTAAAATCGATTGGTCTATCAAAGGCCCCGAGTTGGTTAATGCGGTTCTCCAGTTTCTCGATGACAAAAACTACATCCCTGACTTAATGAATCGCATTGTTGTGCAGTCTTACATTGATCCCCATTACTTTGAAAAGTCTCTCAACTCACACATGGGCAATGCATTTGGGGTGGAACCCACTTTGACGCAATCGGCATTTTTCCGTCCTCACAACCGTTCTGAAGACATCCACAACTTGTACTTGACAGGCGCCTCTTATCAACCGGGTGCTGGCACACCTTCCGTGATGATGTCTGCCAAAATGACCGCACGCGTAATAGCAGAAGATTTTGCGGACGCTTTGTCTGCCTTGCCGCGAGAAGTCGCCGCAAAATAAGCCTCACGGCCATCAAAATTTGTTAGACTCAAAGAATGTCTGCTGATCAACCCCCCAAAAGCAATGCGCTGGGCATTGTGCTGTCGGGAGGTGGCGCACGGGGTGCTTATGTCGCCGGCGTCATTCGCTACCTTTATACCGAGTTGCCACTGAGGCTGGGGTATAGCCCTTGGCCACGGTATGTCAGTGGCACAAGTGTGGGCTCCATCAATGGTTATTTTTGCGCCTGCCATGACATGCTCGAAATTCGCAAAATGACTGAACTGTGGACGAACTTGCACATTGATCAAATGTACGATCTTCCAAAAACCTCGTTTAGCATGCTTCAGCATGCCTATCGCGCACTCTTCAGCAGTTCTTTCTTTGATTCCACGCCATTTGCTCAGTTGGTACAAAAAGAAGCCTCTCGTCGGACACTACGCAAAAGCATTAGCCGCAAACTGTGTCATGGATATTTGGTGCATGCCACCCACATGGCCTCAGGACGAAAAACAATCTTTGCAGATGTGGCAGAAGGTGTTCAAATTCCAAAACCCTTGGATGCGCAAATAAAATACACAAAAATTTATCCGGAACATATTCTTGCAAGCACAGCCATTCCAATGCTGTTTCCTCCTGCTTCAGTTTCTGGCGAGTTTTATTTGGACGGCAACCTTCGCCAATATGCACCGCTGCAACCAATGCTCAGCATGGATGTCAATCGGGTCTTGTTATTGGCCACCCGTGCACACACCGATGAACACAGTGATTACCCCTCTCCAAAGACCGTTTCAATGCCAAATATTGCTGGTTACTCTCTAAATGCCATGGGCATGGATGAGATTGAGCGTGATTTGATTACGGCAAAGCAGATCAATACCATGGTTGATTGGGGAATTCGGACCTACGGAGAAGACTTTGCGGAACGGCTCAGACGAGACACAGGCATTGAAAAGACCAAAATGCTTCACATTCGTCCCTCTGTTTCCCTTTCCAAATTGGCCTATGATATTTTTGAAAATAATGGCGTAGAGGCTGACAGCAATATCAGCTGGGTACTTCGAAAAATACATGAGCAAAGCCTTCCAGAATCAGGTTCCGTCACACTGTCGTGTCTGCTTTTTGATCAACACTATACCAAAGCAGCAGAGGACTTGGGATACCATGATGCCAAAAATATGAGTGAACAACTCATTGACTTTTTTGGAGAACAACCGCTGTGAGAATGGAAGTTCTTCGCGAGCAGCACCGTAAGGCCCTTCAATCTTTGCTGCTGAGCGATCTTGATGCAAACCTTTATCTTCTCCAATTGCTCCAAAGCCACCCCATTCATCAAACACGACTGGTCGAGTGGACTGGGGCATTTGAAAGTGATGTTCTAGTTGCTGCCACTTGTGCTCTGGGGAGAACAAAGGACAGAACCCCAGCCCGCCTCATCATGGTTCATGGACGAGAAGATGGAGCCAGCTTTCTTGGACGGTTTTGCTTAATGCGTGGGGGTACTCAAATGCTGCTCGGAGAACGCAAAGGCACCGATGCCTATTGGCGGCGGATGAACGCGCCAAAAGCCAGACTATTTTACAATCAACGCGTCTATTCATGCATCAAGCCATCAGATGGACCAATGCTACCCATCAAAAAAGCCACAGAGGCTCATTATTCGATGCTTCATCAATATGCTGCAGAGATGATGTTGGAAGATCTCAAGTTTGACCCAAGAACTGATGAGCATCACCACGAACGAACGATCAACAGCCGAATTCAGTTGGGTAAAACTTGGGTACATACCGTGGATGGCCAGGTGCGTTTTATGATAGATGTGGGAATGGAGTCGCCTAAGGGGGCTCAAGTTGGTGGAACATATGTACCCACTGGTTTCAGAGGAAACGGTTTGGCAACCAACGGAATGAGAGCCATCTGTGGGGAATTGCTGAAAAGAGTTGAGCGCGTTACACTCCATGTCAACGAGGCCAATTCAGCTGCGATTCGCTGCTACGAACGCGCCGGCTTTGTCCGCAAGACACCCTATCGTTTAATTGACCTACGCTGAGCTCCGTAAATCCAACCGCCGAAGGCGGCATTGAGGCCCCTATGTCTAAAAAGAAACGCCGCAAGAACAGAGAAAGAGACGAATTGTCCTTTCTTGCAGATTCACTCAACTTACATGGTCGACCTGAGTTTGAGGGCCTCATTCCTGATGACTTGCCACCACCGAAACCAATGTCGGATGCCAACAAAAAACGAGGTCCAGCCGAGGCCACAACCATTCGCCAAAAAGGAGATCCCGATTTGAGTGCTGTGCTTGCAGAGGCCATCAGCCATTCGGGGAAAATTGACAGAGCCACCCACCGATTTCATACTTATCCTGCGGGAATGCATCCCGATTGTGCCAAACAACTTATTGCTCTTTTCCCTGGAAAAGTCCACGATCCATTTTGTGGAGGTGGAACGGTACTGGTCGAGGGCATGCTGGCAGGACGAGAAGTATCGGGTTCTGATCTCTCCCCAGTGGCAGAGTTGGTTGCAAAAGCTCGCACCGCCCCAAAATCCCTGGCAACCCCACTTCGTTCAGCAGCGCGAAAGCTGGCTGCTCAAGCTCAACTCAGAATAGATGTAGAAGTTCCAGAAGGCATTGAACAGTGGTATGAGCATCATGTGGCTCAAGAGATTGGTCGGATTGTCAATGGAATTTCAGAATATGATGAAACCGTGCAACCACTGCTTAAAGCAGTTTTGTCGTCTATTTTGGTGAAAAGCAGCTACAGAGAATCAGACACCAGTAACCGGAGAGTTCCCAGCCATCGTCCGCCAGGGACTACCGCCACCTTATTTCATAAAAAGGCACGAGAACTCGGCCGTGCTTTAGAAACGCTTCCTGACGGTTACACCGCCAATGTACGCTACGGGGATGCAAGAATGTTAGCCCCCAAAGATGTTGATTGGATCATTACTTCTCCACCCTATCCCGGTGTATACGATTATTTACCCATGCAGCAGCTGAGGTATTTATGGTTAGATCTGCAAACCACAGACCGCATGCATCGAGAAATCGGAGCTCGCCGAAGTTTCAGAGCGCAAGGTCGAGGAGAAGCCTTGAAAGAGTGGCGGATGGACACCAGCGCTTGGATACACAAACAGGCCAGTGGTCTCAATCAAGGCGGACACATGGCAATTGTAGTCGGCGATGGTCTCGTAGGCGGCAAACTTGTTGACGCCCTCTTTCCGACAACGGAGGCGATGCAGACCGCAGGTATTGAAATCATTGCCCGAGCAAGTGCAGATCGACCGGACCATGCCCGTAACGCCACTCGAACAGAACACTTGGTCCTCGGCAGAAAAACCATTGAGTAGAACAGAGATTTGAAGCATCTCACCAGAGCGGTGAGAGTTCCACAGCTGCTGTTTCAAAGTTCCGAGAAGCCATCCGCTTTAGACAATTTGAGAGGTTCACCCTGTTTAAAGTTAATCTACTCCGTCACAGTCAGAATCTACTCCGTCACCCGGAGAGTCTGTGGCGGCCGTATTGATGTTTGAATCCCCATCATCACAGTCAGTTGCGACCAATTCATCCACCCAAAACACACCATTGCTTGGAGCAACTCCAGTGGCATCCAGTCCATCTTCTACAAGCAGAGTACCATCGTCATCGTACAGATAATAGGTTTGATTCTCACAGTCATAAGTACTGCTGCACTCATAGCTGAACTCAAGTGTGCCACTGTCATAACACCAGGAATAGGATTCTTCGCCACCACCGAGATTGGTCCATGATGCCACCTCAATGCCATTGACAGACGCAACAATTTCTGTTTCATCCCAAAATTGATTGGTGTCGATCAAATCCAAGATGTAACATTGCTCTACGATTGCACCATACCCATCCCCATCGATATCGGCCAAGCACTCTGTGCTCGAGTCTAGGTAGGCCGCTCCAGGATAAATTGATGTGTTGTGGTCATCGCAGTCAATCAAGTTACTCTCAACGGCCCCATCAAAAACCACGCCCTCTGCAGGGTAGGGCCCATCGGAGAATAGAATATCTCCGTTGCTGTCATAAAGCGTATAGATATTGTCTTGTTCCCATTGCCCTGAAGAATAGACCATCGAAAATTCTGTGCCATTTAACAAACAAAATGTCTCCGTTTGACCCGAACCATAAGCCTCAAAAATGCGCCAGTCCACACCTTCAACTTGTACGGTCAACATCCCACCTGACCAACCATCTGCCCACTGATCGATAAGTTCGAGACTGTAACACTCTTGGGCGCAGCGCCCAAAACCATCTCCGTCGATGTCGGTGTAGCCAACAGAAGAATCGCTGTCGTCACAGTCTCCATCACAGGTGGTTTCACCATCGCCATCACCATCTTCAAGATTTAGGCTGGCCAAAAGGTCATCGCAATCTCCCCCACATGCCGTGTAGCCATCTTGATCTAAATCATAAGGTTCAAGGCTTGGGTCATTGTCATTACAGTCTCCAATGGCATGGACCCTATAGTCAAAGACATCACCCTCTTGCGGATACGGACCATCTTCAAAGAAAAGATCCCCAAAACTGGATGTCAGGGTGTAGCTGTTTTCCTCTTCCCATGCTCCAGCGGTATAAACCAAAAGGACATCGGTCAACCCTGACACGCAGATCTCAAGACTGCTGCCATAGCCTGACGCAGTGTAATCATCGATGAATGCACCATTTTCATAATGACTAAGTGTGCCACCATTCCACCCGTCACCGTAGGTATCTTGCATATCGAGGGTAAAGCACATCGGTTCAGGGCATGAGGCAAACCCGTCTCCATCCACATCATCATAGTTTAAGCTAGCATCATTGTCGTCACAGTCATCTCCGCCCACCACAGTCGGATCACCCACCCAGCCCTGCGGGTCAAGATTGCACCCCACATAGCCGTCACTGTCTAAGTCCTGTTCAGGCACAGGTGGCTGAGAGGCGGACCAAGCCTGCGCATTACAATCGTTATAGAGACCATCGCATATCTCAGTTGCTTCAGGATAGACTGTTCCGTTGGTGTCATCGCAGTCGACATCATTAAAAAAACCGTCGCCGTCACCATCCGACAAATCAATTCCATTGCAGTCTTGATCGATTCCATCATCTGGGACTTCTGATGCACCAGGATAAACACTGCCGTCTGAATCATTGCAATCATCTTCAAGAGAAAAACCATCCAGATCTGCATCAATGAGATCATCGCCGTCGCAATTTTGATCTATTCCATCATTGGGAATCTCAGTTCCATCTGGCGAAATCGATGCATCAGTGTCATCACAATCGCCTTGATTTTCACTAAATCCATCATTGTCATCATCGAGATCATTTGGATCTGGCTCCTCAGATGGCTCAGAACTCGGTTCACCAGAGGGCTCGGAACTCGGTTCGCTAGAGGGCTCGGAACTCGGTTCGCTAGAGGGTTCGGAACTCGGTTCGCCAGAGGGTTCGGAACTCGGTTCACCAGAGGGCTCGGAACTCGGTTCACCAGAGGGCTCAGAACTCGGTTCACCAGAGGGCTCAGGCTGTGCTGTGTCCTCCTGCGTTTCAATGGTGTTGTCCTTGTCAGAGTCCAACACCACACCTGCTTCACAACCCATGCCCAAAGCCAAAATCCAAAGGTACCGTCTCATCCTATGCTCCTCTATTAATCAAAAAAAATCGCACCTTTAGTATACAGAATTTGAGTCTCAAAATGAAGATTTCTATTGCAGCCGAAGACTAAGCGTACTTTATCCAGCTCTGAATCCCGTTTTCAGGTGTCCACAGCCAAAACAAATTTGAAATCGGGTATGGCGATTGCTGATGACAGGCCTTCAACTGAGCAATGCAGTTTGAACTTGGGGGGTCTGTCCAGAGCCAAAGTTCGTCACGGCTGGGAAGCCCCAACCAGCACGGTTCATTTTGCCACTTTTCGAAAACCAATGCGCGGGCAGACATAAAGCCGTCCCCATGTTGAGCCGCTTGACCCAAGCCGATTTTCTCCCATTCAAATGTGCATGGCAAGGCCTTTAGATTGTCGATTGCACTCGCCTTAATATTGGACAATGGCTGACCCAATCGAACCAACTCTAAGGGTGGCAGTAGCCGAAGATTCACACCCTGGTCTTGAACAAGCGCACCTTGAAGCCCAGCAGCAATGGGAAATAACCACGGTGCTGAAAGACTATTGTCATCCACCGTTGGCAATATACGAGGAAAAATATCACCAATCTGGAGGGCTTGAGGCATTCCAAATGCAGAGGCAATTCGCTGTGTAAAAGCCGTCAAAATGCGCAGATGCGTTGACGGGTCACTAATGTCTAAACGCCTTAAGAGTTGAGCCATCGAGACATCAGCCTCCATATCCCCATTGTTCTGTGAAACACGCAACAGGCCAGGCCCAATGATTTCAACTGTAAGTCCCAGTGCGTCAAGTTTGTTGGATAAAGTCTTAATCACGGTAAAAAATCTCGGCTCGCAATCTTGCCCTTAGACCGATGAGACCAAAACACCACAATAAGGCCACTCCACTTCCTGAACATGCACCCGACTTTTTTGATTCAGACGGTTGATTTGGTGAAGAAGAATCGTCACTGAAATCATCGGACAACCCACAGATGCCCTGAACACAGACCTCATTCTCTGAACAGGTCTCTTCAAACCAAAATCCGTCCGTACAATGATTCACAACATTTCCCTCACACCAACTCTCATTCTCTCGATTATAGCAAACCGAATCTACGCAAGAATCAGTATTTTCTGAGCAAATTTGCCCATTATCAGAACAGTGTTGTTCAGAATAGCTGCCAGCCAGACACACCCCCAAAAGGCTTTCATCCAAACACCATGATGCGGTTTCATTTTCACCACAATCCGTACTCGGATCAACTGCACCATCACAGTCATCATCTATTCCATTGTCGGGTATTTCTTCGTCGAGAGCGCAATCTTCTGGACATTCACAGCCTTCATCTTCAGCACAAACCCCATCACCGCACCACTCACCGACCCTCGTCAGACGAATGGCATCCGCCACAATGTGCTGATTGGAGGGCACACTCCCTGTGTTGTTGTCGTACAAGGCCACAAATTGACGTCCCCCTTCTGCGAAATCAAATGTCCCCAAATCCGTCCAACCACTGGCCGACGATTGGTCCACCAAAAACTCAAAGGCTTGCCCACCAGCCACAATGAGGTGAGGCACCGCATCATGAACCGCAAAATCAGCCGTGGCATAATACTCGACATCATACTGACCAGCCTCCTCAAAAGACAACTGCCACCAAGCCCAATTGCTGGCCACATCACTGGAAAAAGCATTGGTCCAAAGCAACTGAGCATCATGACCCTGACTTTCAGTCCGCCAATATTGTGATGGTCCCCATGCAGCAAAACACTCGGAGCTGTTGTCTACAATCCCACCTGCTGGAGACAGCGACTGACAAGCGCTTTGGGTCTCACAATGGCCTGGACGGTTCGAGCGCCCACTGGAACCCCCAGCAAAAACGCCCATATGATTGGCCACCGATCGGTAGGTTTCACTTGGGCTGTTCAGATAACCATCTGACCAGAGTTGTGTGGAGCCGCCACCATCTAGATTAATGGCAAAGTGCGCACCAAGTTGTCCCATCAGTTCTGCCAATTCAGACCCATACATGCCACTGTTATTGGAAGTTCGACCATCCACTGCCACCATGATGAGTCGCTGCTTGTCAGCAGTCAATCCCACAGCAGATCGGGGATGCCGAACCCTCATATCGGTTCGATCTGGAAAGCAGTCTGATGCCGTTGGAGAAGTACAGGTCAAGACCACACCCTCCATCACCAATGTTGGAAAACCACTAACCATTGCAATGGTGCCCGATGGCTTTGAGGGGGCCACCGTTTCAGGTTCCCATCCACCCACAGGAACGGCAAATTGTTCAGGATTATTTTTGATCCATTGCGTGTATGTGTAGTCTACCCAATCATGACCAAAGGCAATCCAACCATATTTTT
>JAYYJC010000331.1:0-19117 GCA_036146655.1 Myxococcota bacterium
ATGCTTTGTTTTCTTGAATAAACCAATCCGCAAATGAACGGGTCATGGTCTTCAAAAAGAACCAATCTCTGCGTTCTACCGTTATTTGAAGATTGTGAAGGTAGTTGTACTTCAGGTTCCAAAGCAACGCCTTGTTGGTAACATTTGGTATGTCGGATAGCCCATGGGGGTTGTCGTATTCGAAGTCACACCAGCCCATTGTGTCCTGTGGAAACTGAAACAATCCATTTTTTCGCACATATTCATAAACAGGTGTTCCTGGGTAGGGTTGAAGTGCTGAAAACCGAACCAGTATTTTCGCTTGGCGAAACAGAGCAACGGTCTGTCTGAAATCAGCAAGAGACTCACCGGGAAAATCATACATGATACCGGCAGCGCTCATAATGTTCAACTCATTGGTCAATCGAACGATCTCTTTGATGTGTCCGACACGAACATCTTTGTATATTTCTTTCAAAACACGGGACGATCCAGACTCCAACCCATAGAAAAGATAGTTGCAGCCCAATGCAGCGAACTCGCGTAACAAATCGCCATCTACCTGATTGGTTCTCAATTGAGCGGACCATTTCAAACCACGAGAATGTGCATATCGAACAATGTCAAGCGCATGACCTCGACCTGACTTCCCAGGACCAATAAACAGATCACTCGCATCAAATCGCAAGCCGGAAAGCCTGTATCGATCAGTCAAGTAGTCAATTTCACTTAAGGCTCTTTCAATGGGAAAAGGGCGCCAACGCTGTTCATTAAATACGAGATTATAACAAAAGCTACATCGGTAGGGACATCCCCTTGAGGTAATCACCGGTAGGGTTCTTTCTGCTCTCGCCCATGGAATAACATAGTGCTCAGCATCGACAAGATGCCAAGGGAAAGACGGGAGGGTACCCAAATCCGATATCAAGCCCCGAGGTTTGGTTTGAACAACTTCTCCGTCTTTTTTGAAGCCAATTCCGCTGACGGCTTCAAGGTTGTCTAGGTGGGTAAAAATATCGAGTAGGCTCTGATCTCCCTCAAACAGCACAACGACATCAATACAATCATTGGCAAGTGTTTGCTCTGGAAGAATGCTGGTATGAACCCCACCCCACACCACGGTTGCTTCCGTATGTTTTTTGGCAAAAGCAGAAATCTCCAACGCTTGCTTCAACATCGGGCCAGTAAAACTGGTAATACCAACAATTTTGGGATTAACAGATTTGATTCTGGCCTCAACAGCGTCTTGACCAATGATGTTGCCATCAAGTATCTCAATTGGCACTCCTGCCGCATCCACAAGTGCAGCCGCAGCCATTAAGCCCATTGGAGGGTAAATCAGTTTGCCCTGTTCTCGAGATGGCGGCTGAACCAAAACAATTTCAGGCTTTTGGTGGGGCACATCACACCTCATGGCGGTATCGGTTAACTCACAACACAGTATAGCCTATTTTAAACCGCTTCAAACCCGATGTCTCAAGTCCCCACAACCACAGAGCACCAATGGCTTTGGCCATGTATTTTAACGGTTGCAATCCTTCAAGTTGTCACCGCAAGCACACTTGGGCTTGCCGAAGATGAGGCATACTACTGGTGCTGGTCAAAAAATCTCGATGTGGGCTACTTTGACCACCCCCCGATGGTCGCCTACTTTATCGCTTTAGGCACTTCGATTATTGGCGATACTGAATTGGGTGTCCGAATCACTCAAATTGGACTGAACATACCGATGCTGTGGCTTTGCTACCATATAGCTGGTCGTTCATTGCTGGCGGTTTGTTTGGTTGGAACCCTTCCAATATACATGCTTGGTGGGATAATTGCGACGCCAGATGCTCCACTATTGCTCATGTGGCTCCTTGGGATCTGGGCAACGACACGGCACAACTGGCTCATTCTGGGGGCTGCTGCTGGACTGGCCATGCTGTCTAAATACACAGGCGCGTTGCTCTTCCCATTGATGATCATTACCACACCTCAATCACTTAAAAGCGCAAAGCTCTATTTGGGGCTTGGGCTTGCCTTGCTAATCTACTTGCCAAATATTTATTGGAACTGGACACACGAGTTTATTTCATGGCAGTTTCAATTGCATCACATTCAAGCCCCTCCACAGAGATGGGCATTCTTTTGGGCGCAATTCGGGTTGGCGGGACCACTCACATTTTCTTTGTTGTTGGCATGGCTCGTGAAAGGTCCTCCAAGTCAATTGCGCCGCATCGGGACGCTAAGCTGCTTTCCACTGCTGGCTGTTGCACTGGTTGCTGGTGGAGAAGCCAACTGGGCTGCACCAGCATACATTGGGGCTTTACTGGCCCTTTCGGAATGCAAAGGCCAATGGAGACGGCTCGCTTGGACAAGTGTTGGGATCAACTTATTTCTCTGTCTCACCGTTCTTATACACGCACAATACCCACTGATGTTTCATCCCAAAGATCCCATACATCGGCTGAATGGTGGACGTGTCTTGGGTGAGTCAATAGCAGCTTGGGATGAAAAATCCGTATGGACGACCCGATATCAAGAGGCTGCATGGATTAGATTTTACGGACGGGTTCCGGCATATGTCCTCCCAGAACAAGGACGACTCAATCAATTTGAATTGTGGTCAAGTAAAATACCACCCAAGGGACTGTTTGTAAGACCTTTTCGTTTGAGTCAGACAGTTGAAATTGAGTTTTATGGCTACGACACCAAGGATTTTGGTCGAATAGTTGCATTTGCTCAAGGAGAAAAGGAGACTCACTTTCATCAGATTCATGCCTGGCAGGTCTATCCCTTTCAGCAAATATCAGAGTTAACTATTCCACCATAAATTATGATAGAATAATTCTTACTTTCCATCGTCCCTAGAGAAAACATCTCTTTTAGACCTTTTCGAAATGGAGTAATACATGCGAATGACTAAAGTTCTGGCTCTGTTGAGCATATTGTGCCTCGGATTTTTCAGCACCACAGCCGAAGCTGGTAAGAAGGCAACAGTAAAAACCATTGGCGTTCAAAGCTTTGACCAAGTATTTCGAAAGGCCAAGCAAATCGATAACAAATTGACCAAAGCTGAACGGCAAACCAAAAGAGCAAGAGCCAACTTTAACGATGCGCTCGGTCTCAAAAAAAAGTCCACTTATCAAGCTGGGCTTGCTGAAATTGTTCAAAAGGCACAGGGTAAAGTTCGAATGGCTCTTCAAGGCGGTGTGCCATCGCTCACCATCCAAGAGGCGTTGCCAACACGGATTAAAAAAGGCGTAGACGCCCTAAATGCCTCATGCAAAGCCAATGTGAATGCTTTGAAAACGGTTATTGAACTTCCAGCAGACTCACAAGCCCTCATTCAACGCGCACAACAACTTCCTCAACGGTTTAAAAATGAAGTTGCCAATAATCCGGTTAAGATTCTGACAAGCATCAGGGAGATTCGTACCATCGGCTCCAACATCAAAGTCATCAAGAACATGCCGGCACGGGCGAGAAACCTCATCAAACACATTAAAGAAGACATGAAGAAGATTGTAAATGCCTTCAACTTCAACTGGCGATTTGGAGGGTAATCTCCTACGCAACCACTTGTTTCCACGGTTTTGGAAATACAGGTGGCGTTTCGCTGTCGCACTGGTATTGGTCATCGTTCATGCAGCCCTTCCCAGTGCGATTGTTTTTTTAATTCAGGGAATACTCGACAACGCCTTGATTAATAAAGATGTGGACAAACTCTTTTGGCTGCCATTGGCGCTGATTGCCATCTATGTCCTGAACGGTCTTGTGGCCTATACAAGAGGGATGATCACACGAGGTTTGGCTTGGGAAGCCGTCACTGAACTTCGTAAAGATGTATTTTCTCATTTATTGACTTTGAGCCCAAGTTGGAGGCAAAAGCAACAGACTGGCGAACTGCTTTCTCGCTTAATGAATGACATTTCGAGCATTCAATATTTTGCGTCTGCCGTCATTACCCTCATCCATCATCCATTAACGATACTGGGGCTCATTGCCTCAGCGTTTTATATGAATGCTCAGTTGGCTGTCATCTGCCTCTTTGTCCTTCCATTTGTGGCCATTCTGATTCAGCGATTTGGAAAAAGGCTAAGGGGTTCTGCACAAAATGAGTTTGACCAAAGCGCAGACCTTCAGTCCATGACAGCTGAAGCCTTACTTGGTTATTCCACCATCCAAGCCGCTCAAGCTGAAACCCTCTTTTCGAAGCGCTTTTCACAATTGAATTCCGAACTCTTTCGCAGAAAAATGCAGTATATATCGGCTCAACTTCTTCCTGGGCCAGTGGTTGAAACAGTGGCAGCAGTTGGCATTGGGCTGGCCATTTTATTTGGTGGTCAGCAAGTTCTGAACGATCAACTACAACCAGGTGAATTAATTGCATTTCTAGTGGCAATGGGACTGCTAAATGCACCATTTAAAGCGGTTTCGGAAGCACAAGCACTGTGGCAAAGGGCTTCAGCGGGTGCGCAAGCAGCATATGCGATTTTGCACGAATCACCGCTCTCTGACACGGGTCGTCATGTATTAAACACTTCCAAAATAGAAATTGTCATTCGAGAACTCGACTTTGCATACCAACCAGAGAAACCAGTTTTGCGTCAATTCTCCTGCGCCATACCAGACGGTCAAATCACAGCCATATGTGGTCCTTCTGGCATTGGTAAAACAAGCATCGCAGATCTGATCTTAAGACGATACCCATTTCAATCTGGGGAAATACTTGTCAACGGCTTACCAATCAATCAATGGACCAGATCAAGTTTGATCAATCACATGGCCATTATTCAACAAGAACCATTCATATTTAATGCCACAGTTCGAGATAATCTTTTAATGGGACAAGATGCTTCTGAAGTCGAAATGATTCGAGCAGCGAAATCGGCCGCAGCTCATGAGTTCATTTTGGACCTGCCACTCGGATATGACACTGTACTTAATGAAACCGGATCAATCCTGTCTGGTGGGCAACGGCAACGAATCTGCATTGCAAGAGCTTTTTTGAGGAACAGTCCACTGGTCATTCTGGACGAAGCAACATCAAATCTGGATGCCGATAGCCAAGACAGCATTGTGAGTGCACTTAAAGCACTGATGCATGATCGAACAGTCATATTGATTAGCCACGATCCACGGCTCTTGGCTGTTGCAGACAATATCGTTCGTCTTTAGAGGGGGCGTGCTGAGGAGGCCTAGTGCTTCATTGTGGGATGATATAGAAAGACCATGCACTGTAAAACGAGTTGTTTTGCCAAGAATGGGTACTTTGCCTGTTGCAAGAAAAGAACAGTAACGGTCTTAAATCCAAAAGACGCACCGGCACCAAGGCTACGTGATTTTTCGACTAATAAGACCTTGCTGCCATGTTGGAGTCTGGTAAAAATGAAAGAGCTTATTCAGCAGCAGTGACACATGACAAATAAATTTATGCTGACATGAACTTCTTTCTGAAATCCATATTTGGAAGTGACTGGCTCTCCTTCTTCCATTTAAGTATAAGTCGGGATGATCCCTGCTTCACAATGTCAAACTGAGTGGTATCTCCATTAATGGTCAATAACAACGCTGCAAGTTGCGCCTGACTGGGCATTTCCATTGTATCAAAACATTCCAGTTCAATGGCATGTGTACGCTGATCATAAGTGATGTGCAACGGTTCATGAGGGTTCGTGAAGCTGTTCATTTGCAAAATCTTCAATAAAACATAGGTCAAACGGTAGGCAGGTATACCAACACAAACAGCAGCTTTGTGATGGATCACAAATTGAACAGATTTGGGCCGGAGTTGAGCAATCACGACATCCATGACTTCTCCAAATGTAGATCCTTGAACCATCAGCTGAATGGGGTCAAGTTGCACAGTCTGCTTGATCTTCGACATGATCGTACTCAATTCATTTTTTGTGGCATGCAAGGAGGCCTCAAGCGGGTTCAGCCAAAGTGCTCTGGGTTGCTCAAGTTCAAGACGACCCAAGACCACAGAAAGCGGGTTTCTGATTTCATGAGAACTGACGGCAATAAAATGTTGCTTTGTCTGCATCAAACGGTGGTTCTGTTCGAGCAAATATTGCATCTCTTCCACCTGACGCTGAAGTTCAAGATGATATTTTGACCGTTGATGCTGATAAGTACTGGCTACAAAGCCTGCACCAACAATCGCCCAAACCACTGAGATTAAATCGAAATAGAAAGGCTCAAAGCTGTGCGTAAGATCAAACGAGTTGCCTTGATTGAGAAATACAGTCAATGTGACAGCAACAAAAATGGTGCTGTAAACGGCTGCACGTCGTCCTGCCAAATAATACGCCACTATTGGAATACACAATGCACTAAGTGCCTCGCTGACGAGTGGATCGTCCACCAAACAAAATGCGTAGTAATACCGCAGGTGACCCAGAACAAGCAAGCCCAGTGCAGACCTGTAGATCGATGGAGTGAACTTAAGTATGACTCCTGCATATGTAAGGATGTGCAATTGCAACGCATTCCACGCATATCGCTCGTCTCCAGTCAAGCCCCACATGACAAGGAGCATGACAATTCGGGTCCCGCCGACACCAAGACACATGTAAAAAAGCAATCGATTGTAGGCACGCATTTCCCGATTTGCGATGATCTCAGGATGGACACAATGCACTTCTATCCATTGAATGAATGCTTCAAACCGAGCAGCGATTGATGTCATTGCTTACCCCTTCAGAAACGATGTCAATAAAAAACCAAAATACAGTGCCTCTGTTTTCGATACTCTTTAGATACAAGCGAGAACCAAATTGTCTCAAAAGAGATGTGGACAATGCCAACCCAATTCCCAAGCCTTCGGTCTGTGCCCTTGGCCGTCCCTGTTCAAAGATTTGAAAGATGCGATCCTGCTCAGAAATCGGAATCCCACAACCCGTATCAAAAAACTGAAAACGATAACAATTCCCTTCTTTCATCAAGTCTATGCGTATTTCACCAGCCTTTGTTGATTCAAGGGCATTTCGAAAAAGATTCATCCAGACTTGTTCCAATCTGGGTAAATCGATGGAAATAAAGTCGGTCGCATCATAATTTAAGTTCAAGTGAACCTGAACATCCTTTGAATGAGGGTGTTCGTCAAACAGTTCAACCATGCTTTTATAAACATGGACCAAAGATGTCGGCTGGCTTTGCACAAGCAAAGACTGCTCTGTCTCAACATAACTGGCGAGTTGTTGCATTTGGTTGCGCAGTAACTGGATGGGCTTCACCAAAGCATGATTCGGGTCGGCCTTTACAACCTGTTCATGATACTTGCTGAATACAGATTGTTCACTTTTAATATTGTCTGTCAATGAATTAACAAGCTGCTCGGAATGCCTTTCTTCACATCTTAAAATCCATTGAAGTTTGGCATTCGTATCCAACTGGGCCCAAAGAACCTCGGTTTGCTGTCGATGCTGGCGATCGATGACGGTAATCAATAGGATACCAGTAAGTGCCATTAGCCAAATTTCAAATACAAACATTTGACTCGACTGACCATCAGAAATCGAAGTGCTCTGGACAAGTGCAAGGACCGCTGTGAACGCCAATGCAACTGAGAAGAGTACCGTTTCCCTGTAAGAAGTAATGATTGCGGCAAGCAAAACCAAGATGGGTAACGAATAGAGCAATGGGCTATGAAGTCCACCGGTATAAATGACAAGACCAAATGTAGACAACACAAGACTACTGAGCATCAGATAAGTACTCACTTGATCAAATCGCTCAAAACGCAACAATAGCACGGATGCAATGGAACATGCAATGGACATGACCATACTAATGCTGATTTGAAAATCCCCTAAGTCCAATTGAGTCAGAAAAAACATGACACACATCATGGCAAGTATAGAGAGATTAACAGTCAACTTTAGTGGCTGATGATACGGATGACGAACTGGAGAAGCCATATGAGACAGATGCCAAAAATAGAATTGCTATTCTCAATTTAATAGGGGTTTCCATTGTCAAGCAAGCAAATTATAAGAATTCAAATAATTACGATTATATCTGTGAATTTAAATGCCCTACAGTGAAACCATCCTTGCTATTTTGATACTGTGTATCATTGTTCTCTTCTGGTTCAGTCTGAATAAAGTTGCACACATCAAACAGCTTCAATCTAAAATGATGATGCAGGAAGCAAAACACAAATGGGTTTCCAATGCAATTGAAACCGCCATATTATTCATAGAAGACCAAAATATTGTCTGGATGAATGCGGCAGGGGCTGCTTTATTTGGCCATCAATTGCCAAAGCCATTCACAGAAATCCTGTACCATCCACCCGATGAAGAAGACCTGCTCAATGCTCACACGACAATCAAGTGCCAATGCCTAGGCCTTAATGGATACCTGTTTCCAGCAACCATACAAGTCAAGCGAGATCCATCCACTTCGGTACTAATGATTTTGGTAAATGACGAAAACTTTAAAGGGGAGTATTCGTTGACATTGAACAGACAACACACACCCTTGCGAGCAACAAAGGATTCCCCTTCAATTGTCGTCATTGATGACGATGAGTCGGTCCTAGAAACATACTCTGAAATGCTGACACTCGAAGGATGGACAATCACTTCATTTTCAACCGCATCAAAGGCGCTAGAACACATCGAACAGCACCATTCATCCATCTCGCTCATCATCACAGACTACCAGTTGAAAGCACTCACAGGAGTCGAACTGCTGGCCAAGTGTCATCAATTTGCCCCCCACATCAGAGGGATGCTAATATCTGGCTTCAACCTCAATGAGCCGCTCCATCCTGACATACCATTTCTGCAAAAACCATGCACAAGACGGGTTTTAGTTCAAACGGTTGAATCGCTCCTGAATGACCTTTAAAATTCTTCAGAGGGCGACGAGGAAACTTGGACGGTTCCAATCAGCCGCCCGGCATTTAACAGCACCAAGAGCACTCCAAAACTGTGAACCACAGCAATGGCCACTGGGGACAATACTCCCATCGCAGCTAAAGAAAACAACAGAATGGCGCTTAACAAACCCAAGCCCACATTTTGTAGTATGTGCCGCATTACTTTCTTAGAGATTTGGTAAAGTGCTACAATTACGCTCAAATCTTTCGAAAATAAAACCGCATCCGCACCACCAAGCGCAGCTGCAGACAACTGCTCTCCAACGGCTACGCCGACATGCGCTGCCTGAAGCGCCAAAGCATCATTTATGCCATCTCCGACCATGAGCACTGAATGTTTTTGTTGCTCTAAGGTGATCAGGTCCAATTTTTGAATGGGAAGCAATCCGGCATGAATAGAATCCATCGATAAGATTTTTCCGATGCGTTCTGCTTCTTGGCTTTTGTCTCCCGTCAACATCACGCAGCGACCGATTCCCTCTTGACGGAGTTGATTGAGACACTCCTGAGCAAAAGGCTCTAGGTCATCCTCAACAGCGAGAAAACCGAGGAGGGTCCCCCCACTCGCCAACCAAGTCCCTGAACGATTCTCATGTTCCACTTCTGTGTTTTCACTGACCAGCCAATCCAACCGTCCAAGCTGATATTCTACGCCCTTAATGGACCCGATAATACCTGAACCAATCACTTCTTTCCAACCTTCAACTGCATGAATGGGCTCTGGGGCTTCTCGACTCAAAACCTGAGCGATGGGGTGAAGCG
The DNA here is from genome assembly GCA_036146655.1 of Myxococcota bacterium. Lineage (GTDB taxonomy): Bacteria > Myxococcota_A > UBA796 > UBA796 > UBA796 > JAYYJC01. The sequence goes on from JAYYJC010000331.1 coordinate 9,617, forward strand.
ATCCTTGACTAAGTGCCGATGCGATGGCCAAGACTTCTTGTTCGTTGTGATTCTGAAAAGAATGAACAGCCGTCAACCGTGGTTTGCCTTCTGTAAGCGTACCGGTTTTGTCAATCGCCAGCACATCAACCGTGGCAAGAGATTCAAAGAAAGCCCCTGCCTTGACAACACAACCACGGCGAGCGGCTGCCGTCAATGCAGCGATCATTACAGAGGGTCCAGCAAGCGCAAGAGCTGTGGGACAAAGCGCAACCAATATGGCTACAGAGCGAGATAAATCCTCTGTCCAGTAGAGAACCGATGCAGCGAGACACAGACCAATGGGCAGGTAATACGCCAAAACGCGCTCAATATTTTTTTGGACGGGGAGTTTGACTTGCTCTGCTTCTCTCAATAAAGCGATGATCTTACCCAACTCGGCTGAGTCTCCAATCTCAGTGATTCTCACATCAATCTGAGCCCCAAGATTGACCATACCAGCGTAAACCACATCTCCCACTTTGACAGATTGAGGCAAGGCCTCACCAGAAAATGATGAGGTATCTAATTGTGAGTTCCCCTTCGTGATTTGGCCATCAGCTGGGATGATCTCACCAACCCTAATTCGAATAACATCGCCGGGTTGTAGGGCTTCTATCGGACAAGTTTGTATGTTACTTTCCACAACTTTGAGGCATTCTTTGGCTTGAAGAGAAAGCATTTGTTCAATGGCCGCCTGAGCACCAAGTGTACTTCTTTCCTCAAAAATTCGCCCGATATCTAATACAAGCGGAACAAGAGCTGCGGTCACAAAATCACCGCTTACAGCAGCAGCTATAACAGCAATGGCAACAAGCTGGTCGGAATAGGCTGATGCCTCATTTTGAGTCAGGCCTTTAAGTCCCCTTCGAAGCGTGCCCACGCCCACAAGTGCGGCAGCAAGCGCTTGTATCAACTCTGCAATGGTTTGTTGCTCGGGGCGAAACCAATCAAGACCAATTCCAACCGCCAAAATGGCCGCTCCGGTCACATTTAATATTAGACGCTGAGCCACATGCTGCGCTTCTTGTGCGCTTAATAAAACATTCGAGGATTCAGTCATCTGGGATTCATCTCCACTTGAAGCCGAAAATCACTGGGATACCGAAATCCACTGGGTGGCGGGATGAAACGAAGTTGACCGACATCAGACAGGATATTTTCTAAGCCTTCACGATAAAGCCGTTCATGGCTCACCGTTGAGTTCGTCCGAACCTCTTGTTCAAGTTGTAGAAAAGCATCGGTTTCGGCTGTCGCCGTCGACAAGATCTTTGTGGCATCTTCTTTCGCTTCGGAAATAGCTTCTGCCCGTTGCGTTCGAGCAAGTGGCAATTGCGTGGCCTTGTATTCTTTCGCTTTTTGGATGGCGGTTTGGGCCTCAATTTCAGCAGATTGTACGGCCTCGAAATCTTCTTTTACAGCATAAGGTGGTGCCAGATCTACCATTTCAAGTGAGACAAGGCGTACCCCTAGACCCAGTTGATCAAGTTCAAGTTGACTCTGTGCCAAGGCGTCAGCAATCAAAGCACTTCGCTCTTTAGACAAAACATCATCAACCGACCGCGAACCAATCTCGTCGATAAGCGCGCCCATCAAGACATTTCGCATTAGCGTTTCGGGGTCGTCAAAGTCAAAAACATATTGAATGGGCGCCTGAAGGTCATAGCGTAAGATAAACTGCAAATGCAAAATGTTGCCATCACCGGTGAGGGCATAACCCACCTTTTCAGGGTCTAACCCCCCTCTGGCGAGAAAAGAAACGGGTTTTCCAGAGTTCTGCAGTGCTGTCGTGTGTAAGCCTCTAATATCCAACTCAAAAATACGGGTTTTGGGTATTCGGATCACGGTATCAATGGGCTTAGGCAGTGCCCAGAGAAGCCCAGGGGGATGAAGTGCTTGTGGAGAACCTCTACCTTGAAGCTGACCATAGCGTAGGACAACTGCGACCTCGTCTGGTTGAATCATACAAATGTTTGAACTGAGATAAAACCCCAATAAAACCAGCATCCACAGCCATAAGTTTTTCAGAAACCACAACAGCGCCTGAAACAACGGTTCAAGAAACTTAAGGGGACTCATTGCTTCCCTGATGAAGTCAGAAGCTCAAATGGCGCAGAGTCAGTCCGCAATATGACACTGGACCGTGTGCCGAGAACTGAGTCAAGGGTATCGAGAGAGCGCACGAATCGATACAATTCTGGTGCTTTTGCGTGGGCCTCAGCATAGACTTTGGCTGCCTCTGCTTCAGCCGAGCCACGTATCTTTGCAGCCTCCTCAAGACCTTGTGCTCTGATTTCAGCAACGGTGAGATCTGTCTCCGCACGGATCTGAGCGGCTTGTTCATCGCCCTCTGCTTGAAATTGTGACGCATACTGCTTTCGCTCTGCACGCATTTGCGTAAATACAGCCGATATGTTGGCCTTGGGCAAAGACAGCCTAGAGAATCCCACAGTATGAAGCGTGATGCCATACTGCTCTTTGGCCAGAACGACGACCTCATTCAAAAGGGCTTCTTCTATCAGATCCACCTTAAGATCATCTGGGTTGGTGCTTGCAAGGGCAGACAGGTCGTATTGACCCAAAATCCCAATTTTGGCATTGGTGATTAGTCCATCTAACTTTTCTTCTGCAGCCTCATAGCTTCCCACTGATTGGTAAAACCGGAGTGGATCTTGTATCGACCAACTGGCGTAGCTCAGAAGGATGATATTTTTCCGGTCCTTGGTTAGCATTTCGGTATGTCGAGTTTGAAGGGTTCGTTTGCGCACGTCGATGACGACATTTTTTTCAACTGGATAGGGAAACTTCCAGTGTAAACCAGCTGTCTCAATCAGCCGATCAGGACTTCCAAATCGAGTGACCAAATGGGCTTCACCTTCTGAGACTTTTAGCGCAATAGATGACAGTAGAAGAACGACAACTGCAACCATACCCACGGCTTTACGCAGGCGATTCAAGGCAACGGGGGGATCAAATGATGCCCCAATTGGTTCAGACTGCATCATTCCTTTATCCATAATGTCGCTCCTTCTTGTTCAATACGGTGATCAACCACCACCACCTTTTTGCCCTTTAGCTGCTCGGACAGGGTTTCTTGGGCTCTGCGAAACTCATACAGCGCCAAATCGCTGTATACCGTGGCATATAAACCTTCAAAGGCGTATGCCTCACCCACAGCTTCTGCCTTTCTTTTAAAAGCAAAACCTTTTGCCTCGCTAAGCACAGCCATTTTCTCTGCATTTGCAGTTGGGATTCGGGACTTCCGATAGGCTTCTGCGCGGATAATTCGGGTTTGGCGATCAATTTGTGAACTTACAACGGACTGGTAGGCCTCTGCCACCGCCACAGGTGGATGCAATGCCCGAAATGAAAAGGAGACGGTCTTCAAACAGGGCACCTGAGTGGCGACATCTGCTTGAATCCGTTGCGTCACCGACTGAGCAAGTTCAATTAGATTTTCAGAGAGAGCATCATCCAATGTGCGATGAGCTGTTTCGTGCATCAGCGCCCGATAGGCAATGGACCGAAGACGACTCTCTGGTTGATGTTCGGCATACAAATACTGAATGGGATCTTGAATGCGGTACTGCAAAACGCCATCTGCACTGATCAAATCATGCCCATCCCCAAGAAGCAAAGTGTATTCTTCATCGGCATGCTGATTGGCCCAAAGAATGCTTTCTGCTTCTTCGGTGTCCTCTTCGGAGTCGCCCTCTTCTTCATGACCAATGTTCATGGTAAACACACGCTCAGTGTCCACAAGATAGACTTGATCGATTGGCCAAGGAAAGACAAACTTCAATCCAGCCTCCAGAGGTTGTTCGAGAGGAACACCAAGCCGCTCAACCACTGCTTTTTGATGGGGTTCGACTGTGACCAGTGAAGTCGAAATCCAGCCCAAAAGAACTGAAAACAACACAACTGGTTCGATGGATCTTCTGAGAACCACCAAAGCCCAAGAACTTCTAAAGTCAACTCCGAGCCGATGGTGCAAAGTATTGAAAAAACTGTGCACAGGATTGTGTGTTGAGAAGAATAACCAAAGCAGGGTCCCGAGTGGGTTGTGATCCGTTTCAAATGCAGACCAACCTTTGATGAGTTTTTGCAGCTGCATAACGAAGACATCGATCGAAAAGACAATCCCCAAACCACAAAAAAATGTGATGAGGGATGACTGAAACGAAGACAGGGGAACAAGATTGTAGATTTGAATCAAGAGAAATACAATGCCCAACCCACCATACAAACACCCCAATCGATAGAGGCTGGAGAGTTGTATGCGGGCGGCTTGAGCCTTTATCAAAAGCCAGTGCACAAGGCTTGTCCCAATAAACAGCGTAAATAAAAGTGCCAGATTGGGGTCTGAAGGCAGTGTCAATTCCTTTTGCCCGGACATCATAAAAAAGCAAAAGGCACCAAAAACAAATGTGCTTACAAGATTAACGGTCCTCATCCATCTGATGTGAAAAGACTGAGACAACCAACGCACCCCACTGCTCATCAGGGCGGTCCACAAAACCGCTGCGGCGAAAAGTGACAGGAGGACTTGATTGACTTGAATCGAACAGACGGTCAATATTCCAGAAAAACCGACCAACAATAGGTCAAGAAGAAGCCAAAAAATTATTGCACGGTTCCACATTAAAGAGAGAACACCAAAGGTAAAGAGTAAATATACGACTGTTTTAACATGATTGTGTGCATCCCATCATTCTGGTTTGGGGATAAGGAACAAATCGCAACACACATCTATTATTGTGCTATTATTTTAAAGTTTATTCACGACCTTATTTGACACACAGAGGCATCCATGCGCAGCATACTTCTATTATCACTCATGACATTGATGGCATGTGAAACCAAGCTTCCAGACAATGTCATCGATTGCTTAGATGGTGACAATTGTTTTGATACGGGCTCTACTGATACAGACGAGACCAATGATACCGATGACACCACCGATACCGATGACACCACCGATACCGATGACACCAGCGATACTGATGACACCAGCGATACAAGTGATCCAAACGACAGCGATGACGATGGTGACGGACTAACTGAGAATCAAGGTGACTGTGACGATACAAATCCCGATATTTACACAGGTGCCCCAGAACTCTGTGATGGTGTTGACAACAACTGTTCCGGCGACGAAACGGATGCCAGCGATGTTGTCACATACTACCAAGACTCTGATGGCGATGGATACGGAGATGCAAACAATGCCATGTCCGCTTGTGAAATCATGTCCGGATATGTCGACAATGATCAGGACTGCAACGACAGCGACTCTGACATCACCCCCGTCGATGTCGACGGCGATGGCCTAAGCGCATGCGATGGAGACTGCGATGACTCCAACGGGAATGTCACAGACAACTGTACATATGTCAGCTACAGCGGCTATGAGATCTTCAAATACCACGACGGCACCTATGGACAAGGTCAATTGAACTGTCAGATCTATTGGGACATGGCCAGCACCAGCTCAGGAACAAACTGCAGTACCTGCGAGTTTGAGTTTGAACTGGACCTCACTTATGACGCCAGCCAATCCACAGACGATGGTGCATGCACCGAAGTCGCTGTGGACAAAACATTTACATACGCCTATGATGATGATTACAACGGGTATGGCCAAGCCTTGTTGTATGATGGTACCCTATGGATTTACGACGGAGACACATCTTACGGAACCACACAGGTTGTCAATCTCACTGGCTCAACCTTCACTTACAAAGGTGGCTATGAGGATTACTACTACCAAAGCTATGGGTACCTCACAAATATCTATGAGGGAAATGGCTCTCTCGAACCCGCTGATCCAACCATTGACTACGACGGAGACGGCTTCTCTGTGGCAGATGGAGACTGCAACGACGGCGATGCCAGCCTCAATCCCAGTGATTTAGATGGCGATGGCCTCAGCACTTGTGACGGAGATTGCGACGACAGTGATGCCAGCTTGACCACAAATTGCGGTTCCAGTACAACCTTCAACAGCTATTCTGGATACGAGACATTCCGGAGCAATGACTCCACCTATGGTGCGGGACAATTCAATTGCGAACTCTATTGGGATGCGGTCAGTACAGCCACCGGATCCACATGTAGCAACTGTGAGTTTGAGTTTGAAATCAACCTCACCTACGACTCAAGCCAGTCATATGATGATGGGGCGTGCTCGACAATTGCGATTGATACCTCTTTCTCATACGCATACGACGACGACTACAACGGGTATGGCCCTTCACTACTCTACAATGGCAGCCTCTGGATCTACGATGGTGGACTGACTGGAAACACCACGCAAGTGGTTAATTTGAGTAATGCCACTTTCACTTACAAAGGTGGATACGAAGATTACTATTACCAGGGTTACGGATACCTTTCTCAAGTCTATGATGGTGAAGCCACACTTAGTCCGTAAGTAAAATCCCGATTTGCCCCTAAAAGTTGCGCTGGATCAAGTGCAACTTTTTTTGTTTTTGCAACCAAAATCCGGATATTTGGGAATATTCCGACATTATGTCAATAAATTGTATGGATATTTTGAATTGAATTAGATACGATAAATGGGGGTCCCTGAACGGGGATCAACTTAAGTTGAAATTATAAATTTGGAGAAGACACAAATGCGTATGATATGCATGTTCTCGATATTAACTCTTGCTGCGGCATGTACGAGCTCAAAAGGCGGCGACGACACAGCCAGCGGTGATATTGATACCGATACCGATACCGATACCGATACCGATACGGATGAACCCGATCCACTCGATGTTGATGACGACGGCGATGGCCAAACCGAAAACGAAGGTGACTGCGACGACACCAACCCAGACATTTATACTGGAGCAGACGAAACCTGTGACGGCGTAGACAACAATTGCTCGGGTGACGAACTCGATGCATCAGACATTAGCACTTGGTATGCCGATGCAGATGCTGACACCTATGGAGACTCATCCGATGCCGATGGCGACGGTGTGGCCGACAACACGGTCAATGCCTGCGAACAACCTTCAGGATATGTCGCTGACAGCACTGACTGTGACGACACCACGGAAACCATCAATCCCGGTGCGGAAGAAACCTGTGACGGCACCGACAACAACTGTTCAGGTGACGAACTCGATGCATCAGACATCAGTACTTGGTATGCCGATGCAGACCAAGACACCTACGGGGACTCAGCTGACGCCGACGGTGACGGTGTGGCAGATAACATGGTCACATCTTGTGATCAGCCTTCTGGATATGTCGCGAACATGGACGACTGCAACGACAATGAAGCACTCGCTTGGACCGGCAAAGAAGAAGTCTGCGATGATGTAGACAACAACTGTGACGGCGACATCGACAGCGATGCCACCGATCGAGCCGCTTGGTATGCAGATGCAGATGAAGACACCTACGGCGACGCCACCGACGCCGATGGCGACGGTGTGGCCGACAACATGATCATGTCTTGCGATCAGCCTTCCGGCTATGTCGCCAACATGGACGACTGCAATGACAGCGAGGCACTTGCATGGACCGGTGCCACTGAAATTTGTGACGGTGTCGACAACAACTGCATCGACGGCGAAGCCGACAGCACAGACCTCAGCGCGTGGTACGAAGATGCGGATGGCGATGGTTACGGAGACAATGCCACAGAAACAATGAGTTGTGACAACCCCGATACCAACACCTATCCTCTTTGTATTGATGTCAACATGACTGACTCCTATGCAGATGGTTGGCAGGGTGCGGCCATTACCATCTATGTCGATGGTGTGATGGTGGACTCAGGCCTGCCTCAAGACACGTTATATCCCTCACAAGCTGCGGGGACATTCTATGTGGATGCTGCAAATTCATCGAGTGGTGCGACCGAAAATATCGCCAATGCATTTTGCATTGACCTTGGTCAAAATCTAACGGTTGAAGTCGCCTCTGATAACTATCCCTGGGAAGTCAGCTACGAGTTTGTCGATCAAGACGGCAATGTGGTTTACGAAGATGACGGCTACACTGTGGGAACCGTACTTGACTTTACCTTGGCCCAAACACACACGGACCAAGGCGATGATTGTGACGATGCCGATCCCAATATCAGTCCTGCAGACAATGACAGCGATGGCGTGGCTGGGTGTGAAGCCCAAACCGCAGACTATGTTGGCGTTGAAAACTATGTTTATGGCTTCAGCACAAGTCCGGATGTGTACGACTGCGACATTCTTTGGACTGTAGAAAGCACAGGCGCCAGCTCATTGTGTCCCACCTGCGAGTTCGAATACGACCTCGCCTTTACCTACGAAGCAGTGGCCTCCATAGACACTGGCATCTGTGGTTCAGGAGACTACACCTTTGCGTATGGCTATGACGAAGACTATCTTGGATATGGCCCTGCAATTATCTTGGATGGATATCCATGGATGAGTGAAGCAGATGGTGCCACTATCAGCTTTGATGGTCAAAACTTCAGTTACAGCGGCGGGGACCTCAATGTGCCCTACTACAGCTATTACTCCTATGAGACCTATTATGAGACCAATTATTTCTCTGGTGAAGCCTCAGTTGGAGCAGGCAACAACATTGTGGCTGACTGTGACGATACAGATGCTGAAACCTACCCAGGTGCCGCATACGAAGATTCAGCAACCCTCTGCTTAACCGATGTGGATGACGATGGCTTTTCATCGCAGTTTACAGACTGTGACGACGACGATGGCTTTACCTATCCAGGTGCAGCCTTCAATGAGTCAACGGAAGAGTGTCTCACCGATGTTGACGGCGATGGCTACAGCCCAGTCCTCTCAGATGAATGTTTCACCCTCGAAATGAACGACTCATGGGGAGATGGCTGGAATGGCAATGCCATTGCGGTTTGGATTGACGGCTCTCAATCTGCAGAGTACACCATCAGCAGTGGCAGTTATGGAACCGAAGAGTTCTGTGTCGCCATTGGTTCTGAATTAATGCTTCAGTTCATCAAGGGTTCATACACTTCAGAAATCTCAGGTGCCATTTACAGTGCCGATGGTGCTGAGGTCATTGCATTTGAAGGTGACTCAACCACTTTGGAAGTGAATGGGGTATATTATGCAGATGAAGCGGTCTTCTATACTTCAGATGTCGTTTCAACTGCTGACTACGGCGTGGACTGTGATGACACCCAAGACTACACCTATCCAGGTGCAGCGTACTATGAGTCCACAACAGAGTGCTTGACAGACTTTGATGGCGACGGCTATGCGGCCAATGATGTCACCGAATACTGTTGGACACTGACTCTTGAAGATTCATATGGTGATGGTTGGAATGGTGCCAATCTTGAACTGGTTGGCTACTATGGCACCATTGACAGCTTCACGGTCATCGATTATTTCGGTGGAGCGTTTGGTGCAACAACTGACACCGCAACTGCATGTGCAGATGTTGACAATGGTCCGATTGAGTTTGTCTTCAGTGGCGGTGGTTATGATGAAGAAA
>JAYYJC010000332.1:0-3575 GCA_036146655.1 Myxococcota bacterium
GTGCGATTACAAGGTCCGCTTGATTATCTGCGATTGGAAAAACAAGCTCAGGAATACTTTCAGGATCATTGGCACCATCTGCATCCAGAATTACTGCGTAGTCCGCCTTCAGAAGTCTTGCATGAGCAAGTCCACTCAAAACAGCTGTTCCGTACCCTTTGCGAGCTTCACGAATGACCATGCATCCCATCTGACGAGCAACAGACGCAGTTGAGTCATTTGAACCGTTGTCCACAACAATTATGTGCCCGATTTTTTCCGGGATTCTAGGAATCAGGACGGCCAAGTTCTCAGCTTCATTAAAGGCTGGAATGACGACTGCGGTGAATTGTAGTGGTGAGATAGCAGACAACTCTTTTACGCCATGCGATAATTAAATTCGTTATCATTATGACAAGACAAATTTCTGTCCCTCATAACAGACTCTTACGGCCATTATGTTATTTCTTTTGTTTTTTTGCTTTGTTCATCTCAGCTGGGCAGCTGATAATCCTTTTCGTCTGGAAATTGTACCGCCTCAACCAGCGGATCAAGCCTTGTCATTTGTCATTGTTGTCCCTCAAGGACATCATGTCTATCGTGACATGCTTAAGTTCAAAGTTTTGGACAACGATGGTCTGCAATTTGATGAACCGTTCATGCCAGCAGGTGACTTCGTAGCGGATCCGGCATCGCCTGGTTCGTTTCGTGAATTGTATCATGACAGTCCAAAAGTGGAAATGGTGTTCAGTGGAAGTGAAGGCGTTTACCATCCCAAATTCGAAGTGACTTATCAGGGATGTAAAGAAGGTCTTTGTTATCCACCTGAAACAGAAGTTCACACGGTCGATCTGACGGTTGGTAAAGACAAACAGGTAAAGGCTTCAAAAGAAACATTGCCTGTCGTCGATTTTAGTATTCTCTCTGAGGAAGCAGTGGTTCGAAAAGTGGACTCTAAAGGAAAACCGCATCCTGTCGTGGCTCGCATGATTGTTGATCGAGAGATCATTCAAGCGGGTCAGCCTTTTCGTCTTGGGGTTCATTTAGAACAGGAAAGTGGTTGGCATACTTACTGGAAGTCCCCTGGTGATATTGGACTTCCCACCAGCATTGAGTGGACGCTGCCAGATGGATTTATGGCAAATGAATTTCAGTTTCCAATACCACATCGCTATGAAGATGCTGGAATTGTCAGTTACGGCTACGACGACCAAGTCTTGTTCTTTTCAGAGATTGATGTCCCTGAGAACTTCCCAGATGGCGTTTATGATGTCAAAGCCAATGTACGCTGGTTGGTCTGTAAAACTCAATGTATACCTGGAAATGCTGAGTTATCCACGCAGGTGACCGTCAAAAATGAGGGAAACCAACCCAATTCATTTACGGGTTTGTTTGAACATTTTGAAAGCCAACATCCAACTCCGCCTGCAGAAGTGGACCGATTTGCAATCGAAACTGCATTGTCTGTATCTGCAATACAGTCTGAAAAGCCTTTTCATTTCGCTGTCTATCTGAATCCTATGGGCGGAGGTGCGCTATCACCAATTCAAGACAAAGGAACTTGGCCACTTGTCACCCCCATCATTAACGGACAATATTTCATCACGGAAACCAATGTCGAACAGGACAAAGACGGCGGGATTTTAATTACTTATGGCGCTGAAGCGTATGAAGTTTTTGATTTGCCTTCAACAGACAGTATTGGTGTTTTGGTTCAGATTAAAGATGGTAGCGAATGGATAAAAACAGAAGCAGAGCTCCCGCTAAAGTGGGCTGAAAGTGACACCAATGTCATTCAATCTCAATCCCCCTTATTTGCCTCAAACAAGTCGCCACCAAATGACACCGAAAAGGGTGACTTAGACCCTCAAGCGCCAATTGGTTCAGATGCTGAGGTCAAGCAAACAGCCAACTACTGGACCATGTTGTTTATGGCTTTTGTAGGAGGGTTCATTTTGAACGGGATGCCTTGCGTATTACCTGTGGCATTGATCAAGTTGTACTCAATCATTAAGGCCACAGGCAGCACTCGGCGTCAAATATTTATTGAATGTCAAACCTACTCAGTTGGTGTGTTGATGTCCTTTTGGGTGCTTGCAGCCAGTTTGATTATTATTCGGAATACTTTTGATATTCCTGTTGGATGGGGCTTCCAGTTTCAATACCCTGAGTTTGTGGTTGCGCTGGCCACAGTGGTCTTTGTATTTGGATTGTCTCTTTTTGGGTTGTTTGAGATACCAGCGTTTGGTGCCAACACTGCTGAAAGTATGTCGAACAAAGACGGTCTGCTTGGACATTTTCTAACGGGCGTGTTTACCACACTGTTGGCCACGCCTTGCAGTGCGCCATTTCTGGGTACTGGAATGGGCTTTGCCTTTTCTTTACCTTCAAGTGGCTTGTTTATTTTCTTTAGCGCAGCAGGCATCGGTTTGGCATTTCCCTTTATATTATTGGGCTTTATGCCGAAACTTTTGGATTACTTGCCAAAGCCAGGCGCTTGGATGGGCACCTTCAAAACCGTGATGGGTTTTACACTCATGGCAACAACCGTCTGGCTTGTTGATGTGGTTGGGGGCCTGCTTGGCCGTGAGGGTGTCACCAATGTCTTGTCTTATTTAATGGTCGTTGCTGTGGCTTCATGGCTATTTGGTCATTATGGCTCAGTGCTTGAAAGTGGACGGCGTCAACTCACCATGCTTGGGTTTGCCCTGTCTTTGTCTGCTTTTGGTGGGTACTATTTTCTAAACTTTGAAATACCCACTGACGAAGGGCGTTCTCGTGAGGTTCAAGACACAGCTTTAAGTTTTGATACCGAAGTGCCTTGGCAACCCTTTTCGGATGCGGCTGTTCAATCTCTTTCCGATAGAGTACTCTTCATTGATTTTACCGCAGATTGGTGCTTGAGCTGCAAGGTCAATGAGAAGACCATTCTCAACACTGAAACCGTTCGAAAGGCTATGAAAGAGCACGACGTCGTGCCCTTAAAGGCAGATTGGACGCGCCGAGACCCCGAAATCACAGCTTGGTTAGAAAGGTATGAACGCGCAGGTGTTCCGTTTTATATCGTCATCCCACCCAATGGTGCTCCGCCGATTCCGCTCGGAGAACTCATTACTCCAAGCAGTGTAGTCAATGCACTAGTTCAAGCGTCTGAGTAATCTGAGGTGTCAGATTTGATACCCTTCTGACAAGTACAATTGGTGTTCATGATATGAATTAGTGTCGCATCGAACAGGCCAATGATCATGAGTAAAAAAAATAAAGATTTTGATCCCTTATCTGCTCTTTTTCGAGATTTATCAGAAAGCGAAGAGGATGTACCCGAACCCTTTCGTTTTATGTCATCAGACGAAAGTGCAGAGGAAACCACAACGGTTATCATTCCAGTCAAATCTGAGGCCGACTTTGAAGAAGATTCCGATGAAGATCTGGTTGAGCCCCTGAGCTTGAAACAGAAAGCACCTGTTTTTCAAAGCCCTCTAGACCCAGATGAAACTGAACATGTTCCAGTCACAAAGTACTTTCCACCAAAGCCTGCACATACGCTTGTATCTCCAGACCAAAAATCTGACATTGCAAGATCACTCATTGAGTCC
>JAYYJC010000333.1:0-5193 GCA_036146655.1 Myxococcota bacterium
AGACATTTTCAATAAGATACGGCGAAAGACAGGTTGTGGTTGCTTCATGTTGAACTCCAAGAAATATACGGAAGTTATAAAGAAGGCCCTCATTGAGGGCCTTCAAAATGATGTGGGACTAAGCCTTTGTCATTGCTGCCACTTCAGCAGCAAGATTGGCCTCTTTCTTTTCAACCCCCTCACCGAGTTCAAGGATGTTGAATGCTCTAACAGAGACTTCAGAACCCACAGACTGTGACAATTCAACAAGTTTTTGAGCTGTTGTCTGTTTGCTTCCGTCTTCAGCACCAATCCACTCTTGATCGACCAGTGTGATTTCTTTTTTCCATTTGCCAATTCGACCATTAACCATCTTCTCTGCAATGGCCTGAGGTTTGCCTTCTTCTACAGCGCGAGCAACTTGGATTTCTCGTTCCTTGTTGACTACTTCTTCAGGAATGGCAGTGACATCAGTAAACTGTGGTCGGCGTGCAGCAAGGTGCATTCCGAGATCAGTCGCAAAACTGGTCACATCGTCAGAGCTAAGTGCTCCACTCGTACCTTCAATGGCATATATTGTGCCTAACCGTGCGCCTGAGTGAATGTATGACCCAAGTTTTGCACCATTTGAAGGAAGCGTCACAAATCGGCGGACATTGACATTTTCACCAGTTTTGACAACCATTTCTTGAATAACAGCTTCGACTGTTCGGCCATTCCAATCGGTTGAGAGTAGTGATGAGAGATCAGAAGGTTGAGTATCCGCAATTAACTGAGTAACAGATTTTGAAAAGTTCTTAAAGTCGTCAGTGCGAGCCACAAAATCAGTTTCGCAGTTAACTTCTACAAGAGCAATTGCTTCTGAACTTTGTGCTGTTAATATGGCACCTTCTGCAGCGACACGGCCTGCCTTTTTTGCGGCCTTTGCAATTCCTTTTTGACGCAACCAATCGATTGCTGCTGAAGTATCGCCTTCAGACTCAACCAACGCTGTTTTGCAGTCTTTGATACCTGCGCCGGTGCGTTCACGCAGTGCTTTAATGTCGCCCATAGATGGTTTGTACATTTTTTCTCCAAAGTATTTGTAAGTGTGAGGGTGTTAAAATGGGGCCAAAATTGGCCCCAATTGAATTCAATAGTGAGGCGATTTGACTACTCTTCGACTGTTTCCACAGCTTCTTCAGTAATGGCCGCATTGTTAGCTCTTGGTGAACGCACACCGAGTTTGATGGCTTCAACCACTCGGGTAGCAAAGAGCTGTACAGATTCAAGACCATCGTCATTTCCTGGGATGACAAAGTCAATTCCTGACGGATCACAGTTGGTATCACAAATGGCAACGACCGGTATCTTCAAACGGTTGGCTTCTTTGATGGCATTGTGCTCTCTTTTGGGATCAATCACAAAAAGGATGTCAGGAAGGTCTTTCATGGTTTTGATACCACCCAATGAACGGGTCATTTTGTTGAGGCTTCGCTCATGCTCAAGACGTTCTTTTTTGGTTCGTCGGTCAAGAAGGCCTTCAGCAACTTCTTTTTCCATACGAATGAGTTTGTCAACTGACTTTTTGATGGTTGTAAAATTGGTCAGAGTGCCACCCAACCATCTCTGATTAACATAATACATGCTGCATTCATCAGCAGCCTTCTGGATGATTTCAGAACTGGAACGCTTGGTTCCAACAAACAATACAGTGGCACCTTGGCTAACACTGCGCTGAATAAAGTTTTCAGCATCTTGAAGTGCACGAAGGGTCATACCAGGATGGATGATGTGAATACCACCCTTTTCCTTGATGATGTATTTCTTCATTTTGGGGTTACGAAGTTGGGTTCGATGCCCTAAGTGTACTTTGGCAGCAAGTAATTCTCTTAGGCTGCTTTCTATATCTGACATAGTTGTCTCCTTACTTGGTTTGACTTCTGCTGGATGGATGACCGACCCTAACGATTAGAGCACCGAGGTTATCCAACTTACTCAGCATGGGGTTAAGCGCCATACAATTAGCCTGATTACAGACAATTGGCAAGCGTTTCAATGTAGAAATACTTATGTTGTGAGTTCAACTTTGAAACAACACTTTTTAAACTTCATACCAGAGCCGCAGGGACAAGGTTCGTTGCGCCCTATTTCGTGTTCAAGCCCCCATCTTTTGGCAGCTTCTCCTTTTTCAGGCCGAGCAGGTTTTTCTGCTTCCAACACTTCTTCTTGCTCAGGCTCTTCACTGTGTTTACTGAGATCAACCTCAACAAAATCTGAAAGCATATCCAGACCATTGTCAGCAGATTGTACAGGGCCTTCCCCTGATACAATGCGTCTGGCATTGGGCTTTGAACCATCCAACATGCCAACCATTTCAGGCTTAAAATTAAGCAAGTTCCGAAGCAGCGACTCATCACGGAGTGAGTTCATCAGCATGAATAAATCGGTGCCCTCTCTCTTGTATTCAAGCAACGGATTAAGTTGTCCAAATCCGCGCAAACCAATACCGTCTCGAAGTCGATCCATGGCAAGCAAATGATCTTTCCAATAACTGTCCGTCAACTGAAGCAGTAACATTTGCTCAAGATTACTCATTTGATCATCACCAAGTTCTTCAGTCTTGTTGAAATAACGCTCGTGGGCATGATTTATGATATGACTTTTGATTTCAGCATAAGCAAAATCTCGAATGTCTTCATCGCTTTCTTGCCACTCGAGTTCAAATATGCGGGTGCAATGCTCTCGCAGTAGGTCAATGTCCCACTCCTGAGCATTAATATTGGGGTCCATACATTCGGTAAGAACATCTTCGGTTAGTGACTGAATGGCTGTATCAATCAGCTCTTTAATGTTGTCTCCTGCAAGTGCACGGCGACGCATTTCATAAATGGCCATGCGCTGAAGATTCATGATATCGTCATACTCAAGCAGTTGTTTTCGAGTGTTAAAATGATGACCCTCAACCTTCATTTGTGCCGTTTCGATCTGCTTGGTTACCCATTTGTGCTCAATGGGCTCATTGTCCTTCATTCCCATTCGCTCCATCCAAACAATGAGCTTGTCAGAACCAAAGATTCGAAGGAGCTGATCCTCGAGTGCGAGATAAAACCTCGAGGCGCCAGGGTCACCTTGTCGTCCTGAACGGCCTCGCAGCTGATTGTCTATTCGACGCGATTCGTGTCGTTCAGTACCAATAATGTACAATCCGCCTGCAGCAAGGACCTTTTCCTTTTCTTCCGCACATTGAACTTGATAACGGGCAAAAGCTTCTTGATAACCTTCCGGATTACTCTCGGGGTCAAACTCAGCACGCGCCAGTTTTTCAGGATCGCCTCCCAACTTGATGTCAGTACCACGGCCAGCCATGTTGGTTGAGACCGTTACAGCACCAAGCCTTCCGGCCTGCGCAACGATTTCAGACTCTCGATGATGTTGTTTCGCATTTAATACTTCGTGATCAATATTGTACATCTGTAGGTATTTGTGAACCTTTGAGGAAGCCTCCACACTCGTCGTGCCAATTAAAATAGGTTGCCCTGTAGAGTGTGCTCTTTTGACCTCTTTCATCACAGCTGCAAACTTTTCGGACTCCGTTTTAAAAATGATGTCATCGTGGTCCAAACGGGCAATGGGTTTGTTGGTTGGAATAACAACCACATCAAGATTGTAAATCTTTTCAAACTCCTCGCTCTCTGTTTCGGCTGTACCCGTCATACCAGCAAGTTTGTCATACAGCCTAAAGTAGTTTTGATAGGTGATTGTTGCGTAAGTTTGCGATTCTGCTTGTATGTCCACACGCTCTTTGGCTTCAATGGCTTGATGAAGACCATCAGACCAACGACGGCCGTCCATTGGTCTACCCGTGTTTTCATCGATGATGACCACTCGACCACCCAAAACCATGTAGTCGATATCTCTTCGGAATAAAAAGTTTGCTTTGAGCGCTTGATTGACATGGTGGAGTGTTTCCAGATGGTCAGCAGAATATAGGTTCTGAATGCCAAGTCGATTTTCCAAAATGGCTATTCCATCATCCGTTAAAGTGACATTGCGGTTGCGTTCAATAATGATGTAATGTCGCTGATTTTGAAGCGTTGGGATGTAGGCATCAATTTCGAGATACCGCTCGGCGTTATGACGAGCAGGCCCCGAAATGATTAGTGGGGTACGAGCTTCATCGATTAAAATAGAATCAACCTCGTCAATGATGGCGAAGTTGTGACCTCGCTGGACATAATCTTTGAGCGAGAACTTCATGTTGTCCCTGAGATAATCAAATCCAAACTCAGAGTTCGTTCCGTAAGTGATGTCACATTTATAAGCCGCTTGTTTGCTGGTCACATTGCGATCAGTGGTCAAAATGGTACCCACACTCAGACCTAAGAATCGATAAACAGTGCCCATCCAATCTGCATCACGCTCTGCAAGGTAATCATTGACCGTGATCACATGAGCCCCTTTCCCGGTCAAAGCGTTGAGGTAAACAGGTAGCGTACCCACAAGGGTTTTACCTTCCCCTGTCCGCATTTCAGTAACCGTTCCTCGGTGAAGTAAAATCCCACCCATTAGCTGTACAGGATAGTGCGTCATACCCAATGACCGCGTTGCAGCTTCACGAACGGTCGCAAAAGCTTCAGGAAGAATGTCTTCTAGTGAGGCCCCATTGTCAATGCGCTCACGAAATTTCGCAGTCATGGCCCGAAGTTCATGATCGCTCAGTGCATTCATTTTTGCACTGCGACTTTCTATGTCTTGTACAATTGGCATAATGCCTTTCAGTACACGGTCTGAATGTGTTCCAAAAAATCGATAATAGAGATTCTTGAAGCCATCTACATTGAGCATTTTGAATTCCCTTGACCGCAATGGGTCTTTAAATCTGGATGCGAATACGAAAAGATTAAAATGGTTAAAAAATAAAATTAAATGTCTGGCAGATACTGCGCAGGGTCGACTGGAATGCCGTTGATTAGAACTTCGAAGTGAAGATGAGGGCCTGTGACTTGGCCAGTCGAACCAACGGTGGATACCAATTGACCGACTTCCACATAATCACCTAATTTGACTAGAATAGATTGATTGTGTGCATATCGTGAAACAACGCCATGTCCATGATCAATCTCAAGCGTTCTGCCATACCCAGTGCGGCGCTCCTTGGTCACAACCACCCCTTTTGAAGGTGCATGGATGGGAGTTCCATGGGGTGCAGCGATGTCAATCCCTGCATGAAAC
>JAYYJC010000334.1:0-2589 GCA_036146655.1 Myxococcota bacterium
TCGAACAGATCGGTGCCAATGTCTCGCACCTGTCATTGAGACAAGCAAGACAACATTTTCCACAATTCAAATTTAATTACGATGACAGTATTCTATTGGACCATACCTCTGGCCAAATATTTGCCCAAAAATTCATACAGCGCCTATGGGAAACACTGAAGCGCCGTTCGGTTCAAATACATGCCAACGAAAGAGTACTTCATATTGACACAGATAAATTAGAAGTCCGAACACAACACCGCACGATGAATGCAGATAAAATTGTGGTGTGTGCAGGTCCATGGACGGCTTCCCTGTGTCCTGAACTGCAATCTCATATCCAAGTGGTTCAACAATATGTAAGTTACTGGCAGCCCCCCCAAAATATGCCTAGGTTTCCCGTCTGGGTCGGACTTGGCTACACACATTCAGAAAATTGGTATGGACTTCCTCAAAGCCAAAATGAAGGCTTCAAAATCGCAAAACACCGATTAATTGGCTCAAATGATCCCATAAATAATACCAACTTGTGTCCGAAGACTGAAATAGATGCCATTCGGCAATGGGCCAATGAACACCTCAAATTTCAACTGAATAATCCCATCAATACTGAAACTTGTTTGTACTCTGTCACTAAAACAGAGGATTTTATAATCAAGCCCATGACCGACAATTCAGACATTATTTGTGCGGCTGGGTTTTCTGGTCATGGCTTTAAGTTTGGACCGTTAATTGCCCGCTACATTGCTGCACTTGTCACTGAAAAAAACAGACCCAAGTGGTTTGATATGGCACAATCGAGATGGGGGTCCGTACTCAGTTGAACAACAGCTTTACGGGTGAGACAAATAACCAGACACCGTGTATGCCCCATTACCATTGAATGTCAAAATCAAGTCTTCTCCTTCCGGAACCCTCAATCCACTTTCAAGTGACACATTGTAGGGGCCAGATGAATGACCGTTGTAATTCCATGTCTTAAACCGTCCGATTTCTGCGCCACCACTTGTGGTGATTATGGCTTCAAGATCATAGTTTGGCTGAGCAGAAAGGTAAATGTCTGTTATCACCCTTTCCTGTCCAACAACAGCCGTCAGAGTTTCAACAGAACCTGAAGTGTATTGGCTTTTCGAAAAGGCGGGATTGGTTCCAAATGATGTTTTTCCAGTACGAGCAAAGGCGGGTGCAACTGTCTGAACAAGTATTGACGCAGACAAGCATAAAAATCCAAGCGCAAGGGTATTTTTCCACATAAGAACTTCCTTTTAATGAGTGGGGTTACCAAAACAGCATAGTCGATTAGGACACAAATGGTCTCATCTTGAAAATAAACCGCCTCATTTACATCGATAAAAACTCCGTTAGTTCGGTTGGTATGACAAGATTAGATGAATGGTCTCACTCAATTGAGCAAGTATATGATTGGTTAAATCAGGCCATTCGCACACCCAAACACTGCATTCGCTTCCCCTCAGTCACCACTGTCCATAACGGTGTTCCACACACCCGCACATTGGTTCTGAGGGATCTAGATGGTGCGAACTTTATTTTTTTTACAGACAACCGTTCACAAAAAGTGCGCCATTTAGACATCAATCCGCATGCATGTATGCATTGCTATGACCCTCAAAGCCGCTTGCAAATTAAAGTTCTTGGAATACTTAAGCCCATTGACAACCATCCGAAACTGACTGAATGGACAGAGATGGGTTTGGAGAGATACACCGACTATGGTGCTGAACTGTCCCCAGGCCATCCTTTCCCGTCTGAGCCATTCTCAAACACCCTAGAATTGGCGCAATCACACTTTTTACCCCTTGTGCTGGTTCCCAATCACCTCGAGTTTTTGCAGCTCAATCGAAAAGCACACTTGCGCATTCAATGGACATTGTGTGATCACACATGGAAACGCATGCGTGTGGTGCCCTAGTCTTAATGGCTGCTGAAAACAAGACCTTTAAACGAATAAAATTTTCTAAACCTGCCGTTGATTGGGATTAAAATATCTCTGTATGATATGGATTATTCTATGACAACGGATTCTCAATCACCATCGAACGAATACTTGATAGGGTATGCCATCGTGCTTGGCGCAGGCGATGAAGAAACCACCAAGCGAATATCCCTTCAGTTGCAAAAAATAGCTATAACATTAGATAAGCAACTCATCGCCACCTTTATCGACTATAAAGGACAATTAGAATCAGGTAAGAACACCGACTTTGAGAAATGCATTCGAATGGCACGCAACAATGAGTGCACCGTGTTGATTCAAAATTCCCATCTGCTTCCAGATACGGCACTTGATGTCAATTGTGATGATTTAAACTTTATGATTGCGGAGCTCAATGAAACGGTATCGTTTGACCACCTCAAACTGCTTAAGTCATACCATGAAGTGCAGTCTGTTCCAGTGTTCCAAAATCGTGTGGGTTTCAGTCAACCAGACATTGAGATTCGACTTGGTCAAGCGCTGTCTAACCCAGACTTCATTGCCTTTCTCGAACGTGCCATACGAAGACAGCGGAAAGCATTTGAAAATGAAAATGGATGGCCATTTGCACCTGTCCAAATTTCCAAAGACCAACACTTGGGGTCAACGTCATATCA
>JAYYJC010000335.1:0-6869 GCA_036146655.1 Myxococcota bacterium
GGCGCCGACAACGGACTCTAAATCAGGGCCTGCTTCCCACTCACATCTCGGTACTGCTCGACTTCCGGATGGGCATCTTTCGTGCCAGTAATGACGGGGTAGTCCTTCGCCAAGCGGGCATTGATCTCAATGTAGACCAGCTGATCTGCGGGCACATCTTCGTCGAGGAAAATCGCTTCGACAGGGCATTCAGGGATGCAGGCCCCACAGTCAATGCACTCTTCGGGATCAATTACCAAAATATTGGGGCCCTCGTGGAAGCAGTCCACGGGACAGACATCCACACAATCAGTAAATTTGCAGCGTACACAGGCATCGCCGACCACATGAGCCATGGCTATTTCTCCTCTTCTTTGGGGTTGGTAACATCCCAACCGTCCACATCATCATAATTTAAAAACCAAAAGTCACCATCATCAGAACTGGATTTCTCTTGAGGCTCAGCCGTGGTTTCGGCAGCTTGGCCAGTCTCGTCTTCTGGTGGCACTGGAGTATCCTCGCCCCCCCACATGGGGTTGCGTGCCGCCATGTGCGGAGAGGGGCGACCAGGATGATTGGCTTCTTCGTTGATCACGGCGGCCAGAGCCTTAACATTTCCCACGGCACTTTTAAGGCGCCCCTTGATGCGGCTTCGAAAACCCATGTTACTGGCTAATCAGCTGACGAATTGACGCATACTGACGGATCTTGAACCAAGTCAGCTCGCCATTCTTGAAGTAGCGCATGGCCACAACAAACATTTTGGCGTAGTTGCTCGCCCAAGCCAAATAAAAGATGGGCTCTACATTCTTCTTCCAGTGTTCTCGATTGTCGAGCAAGCTTCGAATGAAGTTGCGGGGAACTATGCTCTTGGAGGCCAGACAATAGATAGCCAAGTAAAACTTGTCTTCGTCAGACCGTGGCCAGTCCATCGAAACCCGAAACTGACGCCAAGCTTTGGTGGCTTTGCCTTCGACCAAATTGGGGTCAAGGCTACCGTCTTCGAGGCCTTTCTTGGTCAAAGCCGTTCCAGGGAAGTAGTTGAGCGAGTAGAAGTAGATGTCGTAGGGTCGCGGCAAGTCAAGAAGGAATTCGGCGGTCTCTAGCTTCATTTTCTCGGTGGCGTGTGGATTGTCAATGATGACATCATAGACAATGTTGAGTTTGAGTTCTTTGTTGTATTCCGCAAAGTTCATGATGGCTCGGTTGCCCGGTGAGCGATTGTGCTGCTCCTTAGACTCCTCGGAGGAGGCACTCTCAATCCCTGTTTGGACACGGACCAATCCAGCATCAACCAGTTTTCTCATCATGTCTGGCCGAAGCATCGGCGGAATTAGCAGGCACTCAAAAGGCACTCCAATCTCTCGAGGATATTTCTCAAGGAACTCGTCCATCCAGTCATCGCCAAAGGCGAAGGAGGTGTCATCGTCAATCTTGACACGGGCCATTTTGGGGAACATCTTTTGAGCCATGCGGAGTTCACCCAGAATGTGTTCAACCGAACGGGCACGGTAAAATTTCTTGCCCTTTTCGTTATAGACATCTCTCAAAATTGAAACATAACAGTACGAGCAATTGTAGGGACAACCCCTCGAGAAATAGATGCGGTACTCGGCAGTGCGTTTCCAAGGTTCTTCGATGGTGTAGGAGCCATTTTCGATGTAGTACTTGTTTTCGTCGGCCACATCGGGGTAGGGCAACCAGTCAAGATTTTGAATCAGCGGTCGAGGCTTGTTTTCAAAAATCTCGCCGCCTTTGTTGGCCCATATGTTGGGAATGTTGGTGTCTTCATCACCGGTGTAGAGGGCATTACAGAGGTCAATGATGGCCTGTTCACCCTCACCCACACAGACATAATCGACATCTTGGATACACTCTTCAGGGGCAGAGGTCGGGTGAATCCCACCCCAAATGATGGGGATGTTCGGGAATCGTTCTTTGATGCGTCGGGTAACTTCTTTGGCAATGGGGTAAAGACTCGACATAAAGCCTAGGCCAATAATCTTTGGCTTTTGCTTTGCGAGCAGATCGAGAGCCAACTCAATTTCTTCGTCTTTGGGCATGGACAGACGGTTGTGAATCCAATCTCGAAGAAAGAGGATTGAAGTGTCATAGCCCTCACGCTGAAGGGCGGCTGAAATGTAGCGAATACCAGCATTTTCAACACTGTAGATTGTCATTAACGCGACATGAAAATTCTTAGCTTCTGGCATTTGCTCTTCTTTCATGAAAGCTCCTATTGAGTCAACAACCGCAGGCCTGCGGTGGCTTTTCGCTTGAAGTCTGCGACATTGCGAATCTGAAACAAGTTGCGCGCCACAAAACTTGGGCGCCAATAAAATCGACGGTAAGCGTAATGCAAGAGATCACGAAGCTCGTCTCTCGAAAAATGCTCATCCCAGACTTGGGCCTTGAAACTTGGGTCAGGATTACGCATGAAGTCTTCCCAGTCCTTGACATTGAGAACGCCGTCACGGAGGCCCTCGTCGTAAAGAGTGGTCCCAGGGAAAGGGGTAAGAATGTTGTACATAACAAAGTCAGGCTTGAGTTTGATGGAGTACTCAATGGTGTCCATCACATCTTGGCGCGTGCGTTCAACGGGCGTACCAATCATAAAATAGGCCACCGTGTTGATGCCCACCTCACGGCAAAGTCGGAAGGCCTGCTCAATTTCTTGTGAAGTCACATCTTTTTTAAGCCGCAGAAGGCCCTCTTCGGTCCCTTGCTCGACTCCGAGCTGGATACGCTCACAGCCGGCGGCTTTCATTTTCTCGAGCAAGGGTCGGTCAACGCCTTTGACACGGAAGCGCACCGTCCAGCTGATGTCGAGTCCACGGCGCAGTATCTCATCACAGAGCTCGTGAACACGGCGATTGGTGATATTAAAGGTATCGTCAACAAAGTAAATCTCTCGGATACCGAGGTCAACACAAGTTTGAAGTTCATCACAGACACGCTCGGGAGACATCACACGGTATCGGTGCCGAGGCGTATTACAGAAGGTGCAGCGGTAGGGACAGCCCCGTGAGGTCACCATGGTGGTAAACACACCACCATTACCCATGACATCGTAGTAGCGTTGGTAATCGACCAATGTAAGGTCTGTGATGGGATAAACATCGAGGTCGTTCGAGAAGTAGACATCTTCATCAGGAATGGGATCGTCTTTGTGGGCAATCACGCCAGGTATACCTTTGGCCTCTTCGCCCCGCTCCCACACATCGAGCAAAGTAAGCAAAGGTTGCTGGCCCTCGCCTTTGACCACGGCATCCACATGGGGCAATCCCACTGACTCCCGAGGAAAATCGTTGATGTGCGGTCCACCCAAAACAATTCGGGGAACACCGGCCTGCTTGCACAGGGCAATTGTGTTGTGCACATCTACCAGCTGAACCGTAAAGCAGGTAATGCCCACGACATCCGGTTTAAAGGCTTTGACCTGACGGATGATCTCATCATCTTCGAGGTTGTCGAGTTGAGCGTCTAAAAGCTCGCAAACGTGATCTGACTCAGCCCTCAAAAAGGTGGCAATGGCCAACAAAGCCAATGGAGGGTAGGACAGATTTTCGGCTTCCACCGCCTCAGGGACCTCACTTTCAACAGTGTGCCGTGCAGGTGGTCGGATGAGAAGAACACGCATAGAGGGCCTTTTACGCTTATCAAAGGGTCTGTCTTAGGGTGCCAAATTTGGAACCCTCTGTCAACCTATATCCTATCCCCTTTTTATTCACTTTCCAAATTGACCAAAAGCTTTCTCCACGCCGAATCCAATTCAACACGACCCACCACAGCCACAGGCCCTTTGAGGCGGACATTAAAATCCATGTCGATCGCGACTGAAAGGACGCCACCAGGCATGGCGATTCTCAAAGGCGATTGGCACCAGCCTGCTTTGACTGCCACAGCTGCTACGGCGCAAGACGAAGACCCGGATGCTGAGGTTTCACCTGCACCCCGCTCCCAGATTCGCATGCGGAGAGTATGCACATCGACCACCTGTGCGAACTGAACATTGGTGCGGTTGGGAAAACGAGGATCCATTTCAAGCTCTGCTCCCCAACGCCGCCAAGGCAGCGCATCCAAATCCACAACCGGCGAAACCATCACAACACAATGTGGATTACCCATTCCCACTGCACACAGACGCTCGGTCTCTCCGCCTTCAAAAGTATGAGTACTCTGCCAGAGTTTCTCCGAAACGGGTATGGCTTCTGGTTCGAATTGGGCCTGACCCATGTCAATGGTGATCGTCTCACCTTCGATCAAGGCATGCACCACAACACCACCCACTGCGATTGAAAAACTTGGTGAAGCGCCCTGCTCCTGATGTAGCCAGCGGGCAAAGATCCGAAGACCATTGCCACTCTTTTCTGCTGTCGTTCCATCGGGGTTCCAAATCACCAAACCATAATCTGCATCCAAGGTCGAGACGGGCTCCAAAATACCGTCCGCTCCCACACCTGTGTGACGGTTACAAAGTGCCTTCACCCGTTCCGCTGTCAAAAAGTCAGCAACTCCTTCCCAAACAAGATAATCATTACCTAGGCCGTGCGCTTTCCACAATTTCATTGGAGACTCCGATGCTGCTTGTCGACCCACATAACCCGCGCTCCCAAAACCTGTATCAACAGCTTTCGACATTTTTAAATCTCGATGCGTTGAGTCCACACTTGGTATTTGGCGGCGACGGATGGATGCTGGAGTCCATCTATAACCACGGGGTTGACACCCCCTACTTGGGTCTGAATGCGGGCACCCTTGGATTTTTAATGAACGATGTGCATAATGTGCGCGCCATTGCAAACCAACTGGCCTCTCATGAATGGGCCAGTTACCAGTTTCCCCTCCTACAGGCCAAAATCACCAGTCCCACTGGCCAAACAGTCACCACGAAGGCTGTCAATGATGTCTATGTGGCTCGGACCGAGAGCCGTGCTGCCAACCTTCGACTTGAAATAGACGGGGCCACAGTGGTGGACAGTCTAGTATGTGATGGCATTGTGGTCTCAACGGCACTTGGCTCCACAGCCTACAGTTGTTCAGCAGGTGGAGTGCCATGTCATCCACTCATGCGCAGCATCCACATCACACCCATCTGCCCGCATACACCACAATTGCGCTCATTTATATTGCCCACATCAGCAGTGGTGAAAATTGAAAGTCTTTCTCCTGAACGGCGGCCGACCAAGGCTGTGAGCGATGGCAAAACCTTAGGGCCCAGCCAGTTGATTGAGATTTCTACCGCACCCGAAGAGGTCCAGCTGTGCTTTCTCGAAAATCACCAGTTTACCGAACTGCTGATCAAAAAAATCCTGCGAAGTTAGGCTTGACCGCGACGGCGCCACACGCTGATCCACCCCAATGGCACAGCAATAAAAGCCGCTGTCCCCACCAAGAACAAACCAGCCACAATCATCTGGCCAAGGGAGTGTATCCCACGGTTTTCTGCAATCAGCAGGGCCGCAAATGAAAACATGGTGGTTAAGGTGCTGAGCACGGCTGCCCAACCCGTGGTGCGAAGAGCAAAGCCAATACGCCCTGGGCCTTCTTTGTCGATCCGATGCAGCAAGTGAATGATAATGTCAATGCCGATCCCCATCATAATCGGCAGACCCACAAAATTTAGCAGAGAGAGCTTGATGCCCATGACCCACATGGCCGCTCCGGCCCAAGCAATCCCCGTGGCAAGAATAACCACTGCTGAGATGGCCCTTTTAAAGCTGCGTAAATCCAGAAGAGACACAATAAAGACCAGCACCAAGGCGATAATGGAAATCTTAGGGCCATCGTCTTTGATCAACTCAAACAATGACGCCATGGCCAAATATTCACCCGCCAACTCCGCATTGGGCAGAAGCCGTTCCAATTCTGAACGAAGTTCCGCATTTTGGCGAATATCCCACATGTTTCCGGAAGGCGCTATGACCAATCGATGGTGACCATTGGATGCACCCAGAATGTGCTGTAGTCCAGGCGGAAAGTCTTCGACAGACAAGGCCTGAGGAGGGTAATTCACCAAAGGCTGAAGGTTCTGCTTGAGCATTCCCGGCAGATAGATGGCGTTCTCGTGTGTGGCCAAGGCGTGAATTTGCGTCACCTCTTCTAACAGTTTGGTCTGGTCGTGCGGGAGAACCGTAAACTGAGACAGTCCACCTCGGATGATGGAACTGGTCTCTGCGGCAGAATTGAGTGCCACATGGGCCGCATGAAGCGAATCGGCATCGGGAAAGCTGGCAATCACTGGGGTAAAACTGCGCTCTGCAAAAGCCCGCTCACTGTCATTGAGTTCTTCGTAAGACAAGCCTTGCTTGCGAAGGTTTGAGATGTCGTATTCAAATCCCACTCTATCCACCGTGCTTAAGGCCACTGCTCCCAAGACAAGCGCAATGGCCAACCCAAAGTTTGAGAAGCGATACCCATCAGGTATTTGATTGGATGTCTGTGGAATTTCAGCTACTTTGACGGGCTTCGATTGGCGCTCACGAAGTTGGATTAATAACGGAAGAGTGAGTAAAATCGCCATCAAACAAAGCAGCACACCCCCACACAGCAATATCCCAAGCTGCTTAAAGCCCACAAAGCCAGCAAACTGCAAGGAAATAAATCCTGCTGCTGAGGTCACCGCTGCGGTAAAGCACGGGGGTCCAACCTGATCCCATGCTCGGATGACAGCCTCTTGACCCGTCTGTACTCGAGCACGCTCTTCTCGATAGCGAGAATAGAGGTGAATTGAAAAATCAACCCCAAGCCCCAGCAGTATGGCCGTAAAAAAAGAGGTGAATGAGTTGAGTGCCCCAACAACAATTGAGGCAAAACCCCATGTCCAAAGTGAACCGATGATCAGCGGGACAAAGATGATAAAGACCGAGCGCAGTTCTCGAAAGCCAATG
>JAYYJC010000336.1:0-2555 GCA_036146655.1 Myxococcota bacterium
TCCTAAGAACAGCGTAATGTATCCAATGAGACCAATTGCCAAATTGACACTTGCTTTAGACATGTCCAAAGCGGCCATTCCAACTTCTTCAGGTGTTCCGTTTAATAAAGCTGCGACAAATGAACAGGCCACAAGTAAGAAGAAAATTAGATTCATTGATCACGCCGTATGATTGGTTGTGCGTATAGGGCTAATGAGAACATCACGGCTCGGCAATGACGAGACGAAGAATTCGATTCTGAACAGCAAAAAACTAATGTAAAATAAATTGTAAAAAACACTTACAGGACGAATCGATGTTGCTTCCAATTTTTTTTTCATTTAGCTGTACAGAGCAAAGTGTTCAAGCCAAAAATGCGTCACCCACTGCGCAAATAACTTCACATGAAGATGGTGCTGAGGCCTTAGAGGGATACCTTACACTTGTCCGTGGTACAGTATCTGATCCCGACAACGACCCATTGAATCTGACAGCACTGTGGTACCTCGGTCCAGATGAAGTTTGCAGAAGCACGCCTGATGCGGATGGAATAACAAGTTGTGAAATTGCGATGGACAACACCGGAACAATTACACTTGAGGTCAGAGATCCACAAGATGCAGCAGGGGTAGACTCTGTCACCTTTAATGTCACTCCGACAGAAGCACCAACTGCTGAGATACATCTTCCTGTTACTGAAACCGTTTTATTTTCTGACGCCCCTGTTTCCCTAGAAGCCACAGTCTCTGACGCAGAAGACAATCCAGAAACGCTCTCTGTATGGTGGGAGTCCAGCCTCGATGGTCTGCTTCCCGTTGAAGGTACACCCGACTCAGTTGGGCTATTGTCTGGAAGCACCTACCTTAGCGAGGGCGTTCACACATTGACCGTTTGGGCTGAGGACAGCACAGCCAAACTTGGTTCTGCAAGCGTATCGGTACAAGTGGGTGCGCCCAACCAACCCCCTGAATGCAGCATTATCTCACCCACAGACAACACCAGTGTTTTACTTGGACAGCAACTGGCATTTGAGGGGCTTGCAGAAGACCCAGATGGGTCAAACGACAGCCTTCAGATCGAGTGGTATTCTGACAAAGATGGCCTTGTCGGAAACAGCCTACCCGACAGCGCCGGTGCCATTGACTTTTCGACAGCGACATTGAGCAACGACACTCACACCATTTCGATGCGTGCTGCGGACGCCTATGGCGCCACCTGCATTGCCAATGTGGTGATTATGGTGAGTACCCCACCGAGTATTGAACTGACAAGTCCTTTGGCTGACACCCTTTTTCCAGCCAACTCGCCTGTTCTATTTACGGGTATGGTAAGTGATGGTGAAGATCCACCCGCCCAACTCGCCATGCAATGGACATCAGATGTCGATGGTGAGTTTTCGACACAAGGCCCAGATTCAACTGGAGAAATCAGCCTGAGTACCTCTCAGCTATCAATGGGAGCTCACCTTATTTCTGCCACGGTTACTGATTCTTCCAATCTCTATGATAAGGTCACAGTCCCCATTCGAATCAACACGCCTCCTTCTGAACCCAGCATCAATTTAGGACCCACACCAGCCGACACCACCAATACACTAAGCTGTCAAGCGTCAAGCAGCGATCCGGATGGACAAACCGCAGGCTACACATACCAGTGGTATCAAGGCTCAATAATCACTTCATATGTCTACAGCACATTGCCAAGTACCGCTACCGCCAAGAACCAAATCTGGACATGCATGGTCACTCCAGATGATGGCCTTACTCAAGGCCCCACGGCCAGTGCTAGCATTACGATCCAAAATAGCCCACCCGTAATAACGAGCACACAAATATCACCTGGTTCGAGTGTGAACGCCATGGACACTTTATCTTGCGTGGTAAATGCCAATGATGCAGACGCTGAAGCACTGACCTCTGATTTCGTGTGGACGAGCAATGGAAATACCGTTGGAACAGACCAAAGCCTAGATCTGGCAAATCTCAATGCACAGTATGGCGATACTTTTACCTGCACAGCGACGGTCACGGACAGTGATGGTGCCACCGCCAGCAACAGCGCCACTGCCACTGTGAGCAATGTGCCACCAAGTATTTCTACAATCTCACTTTCGCCCACCAGTCCAGATACCAACAGTTTACTGACGGTGGCTGTTGTGGCATCAGATCCTGAAGGTGATCCGATTACCCTCGCCTACCAGTGGCGCGTTAATGGCGTATTACAATCCGTGACGGGAACCGAATTGGATGGCAATCAATACTTTTCAAAGGGAGATTTTATTGCAATCACAGTTACCCCATCGGATCCCACGCAATCTGGAACACCAACTTCTGCCACCACAACCATCCTCAATTCTGCGCCAACCAGTGCCACGGTTGCAATCACACCGAACTCTCCGATAGAGGGACAGGATGATTTAATCTGCGAAATCCAGTCTCCTGCAAGTGACGCCGATGGTGACAACATTGACTACATCATCACTTGGGAAGTGGACGGGGTCGCTTACCCGTTTGGAGATACCGCCAGTCCATGGGTTGGCCCAGTCAGCACCAATTGGACCGATGATACCATTCCC
>JAYYJC010000337.1:0-11584 GCA_036146655.1 Myxococcota bacterium
GTGCCTCTCCGTCGCAGGTGACCTCAGTTTGAAGGGCACCCAAATCCGCAGAATCGGCACAGTCGTCGACCAAGTCGAGGCTTCTGGCCACAAAGAGCTCAAGTTGATTGTAGGCCTCGCTCTCTTCAGACAAAACCTCACCTCCAGCATGGCTGTCAGCATGCGTATTGGTGGGCTTTTGGAGCAATAAGAACCCTTCATCCGACTGTATCTGAGCCAATTCAAACAGGGTGTCATACCGGTCATCTAGGTTTTGATTGAGCACAAATCGGGTTCCACTCGCAGGCCCCTGAGCATTGTGGCAGCCGCTACAGTTCCCTTGTACTATGGGGTCAATTGAGGTTTCGTAAAATTCAAAATCGCTCAAACAAGCCGTGTCCGACATCGAATCCACAGTATTCGTCTGGTTTTTGGGCTCTGCTTTTTGACAGGCAAACATCAGAAAGATCATAGGATATCAAGGCCTCCTGTTCCCGCAGAAGGGTCTCCAAATGTCTGATTCCCAAGCCCAAACCCGTTGCAGATCTCGGTCAAGAGATGACAATGATTAATGCCACCCGTATCAAGAAACCGTCCCTTTTGCCACGGTCCTCCACCTGCAAGCACAAAGGGCACATCAGTACAGACATGCGCTCTGCCATCGCCCATTTCCTGTGCCCAAAGCACCACTGTGTCGTCGAGCAAAGTGCCATCCCCCTCTGGATTTGGCCGTGTGCGTAAGGCTTCGATCACATCGACAAACCTTTCCGCATACCATTGCTCAGCTGCCACATAGTCGTTGACTCCTGCTAGATTGCTGTTGTCTGTATGTGAAAGTGAATGATGACCATCAGATATGCCCAACCAGCTAAAGACAGTTGGACCAACCGTGTGGGACAACTGTAGACTAACAACAGGCGTATGCTCACAGGCAAGTGCTGTAACAGCAAGATCGATCTGCGCCTGTGCCACCATTGGAAACTGATCGTTTTCATAATGAGACAGCGCAGGTGGCTCATCCATGGGTGTGCAAATGCCCACATCATAAAGGCGATTTTCAAGGTCATTGAGTGCGTCTAAATGTTGCTGAAGTTTGATGCGTTCCTCTGCACCAAGCCGTCCGTACAAATCAACCAGTTCTTGATGTGCAATGTCAATCACTTTTTGCTGTCTTACCCGTCTCTTGGAAGCCTCAGAATCACTAAGCAAAAGGTCTCCAAAGAGACGCATATACACACTTTCGGGACTGTCGTCAGGCGTCACATATTGCCCTGGTCCAGCATAAGACATTCTTGTCTGACTGTTCCCTCCCCATGCAGATGTTTGAACACCGAGTTCAAGAGAACGGAACTTATACGAGGCACCAATTGAAGCAGCAATGACTTGATCCAAGGACTGATTGTTGGTTTCTGTTCCCAGACCACCATTGTTGGTGAGCATTGCAGCCATCCCTCCCTCATGGTTATCGGCATTGTGAAAGTTCAGCCCTTTCAAAATAATGATGTCTGATGTGATCGAAGACAGCGGAGCCCAAATTCCATCTGAGGCAAAGCTAAACGCTGTTTCAGTTCCAGTTGGCCAGAGCCGGTGGGGAATGGTCCCATTGGGCGTAAAAAAAACGAGTAATCTTTTGGGCAGAGTGCTTTCTTGTGCAAAAGCAGGTTGAGACAAGAGACGGTAAAATGAGGGTGCCAGCAAGGCCCCGCCAAATCCCTTGAATAACTTTCTTCTTGAGTAAATCGACAATCCTTCTCCAAATCAGGTGCTGGGTGCATTTATTATATCGAACAATCAAGACACTTTATAAATTATTGGAGCTGTTGCTCAGGAGAAAGACCATTTAAATTTACGGATCAATGTGTAACATTTCCGAAAATCCGTTCTGCAAATACAGCTCACCAAGATGCGTTAATAGAGGGACCAGAGTATAGTCATACCTCAATAAGACGCTTGGAGTAAACCATGACCGTTCGTGTTCGATTTGCACCCTCTCCCACGGGACCACTACATATTGGTGGTGTTCGTACAGCCTTGTACAATTATTTATTTGCCCGTAAGCATGGGGGAACTTTTATTCTACGAATCGAAGACACAGACCAAAACCGCTATGTTGAAGGCGCTGAAGCATACATCATTGAATCATTACGCTGGTTGGGCCTCGAACTCGATGAAGGTCCAGGGATCGGAGGGAACAAAGGGCCTTACCGTCAAAGTGAGCGGAAAGCGATGTATCAAGGCTATGCTGAACGACTCATCAACAGCGGCTGGGCTTACTATGCTTTTGACACTTCAGAGGAACTGAATGCCCTTCGAAAAGAAGCTGAGGCTGAAAAGCAAACCTTCATCTACAATCACGGCAATCGAGAGAACCTAAGCAACTCCCTTGCCTTGTCGAAGACAGAGGTCGAGGCAAGAATTGGGCGTGGTGAACCCTATGTGGTTCGATTCAAAATGCCGACTGAAACCTTGGTCATGAATGATCTCATTCGAGGCGAAATCAGCATCAACACCGCCCTACTTGACGATAAAATTTTGTTCAAAAGTGACGGAATGCCGACCTATCACTTGGCCAATATTGTTGACGATCACACCATGGACATCAGTCATGTCATCAGAGGAGAAGAGTGGCTTCCCTCGATGCCGCTCCATGTAATGCTGTACCGTGCATTTGGCTGGGAACCACCACAATTTGCGCATCTGCCTTTGATCTTAAAACCCATCGGTAAAGGAAAACTGAGTAAGAGAGATGGAGACAAACTTGGATTTCCTGTCTTTCCGTTGCTCTGGACTGATCCAAAAACCAAACAAGTGTCAGCGGGATACAGAGAAGACGGCTACTTTCCAGATGCCGTTGTCAACATGCTTGCGCTTCTTGGATGGAATGAGGGTAACGACAAAGAAATCTATTCCATTTCAGAAATGATCGAGGCCTTTAGCCTTGACCGAGTAAGCAAATCAGGCGCAAAGTTTGACCCACAAAAGACCCAATGGTTCAACAGTGAATATCTACGACAACGGTCAAATTCAGAGCTGCTAGATGCATTCAGGCCGATTCTGTCCAGCCAATCCAGTCACTCCTATTCAGATACATATGTACTTCAAGTCATCGATCGCATCAAAGAAAGAGCTACTTTTGTATCAGACATATGGACAGAGGGGTCATTTTACTTCACTGCCCCACAACAATTTGATGCCAAAGCGTCTAAAAAACAATGGAAGGCAACCACACCTGACTTGATGAATGAGTTGATTGAACGCCTATTAATGGCGCCGAGCTTTGACAGCGAACCGCTAGCTAAATTCATCAAAGATTGGATTACAGAAAGGGGCGTTGGATTTGGAAAAGTCATGCAACCCTTTCGACTAAGTCTGGTCGGTGCTCCAAAAGGACCAGACATTTTTGACATTGCTTCCATGCTTGGCAGAGATGAAACAGTTGCTCGACTGAGATTTGCAGTACAGACACTGCCCAATCCGTAAACTCAAATCAGTTTGGCCATTTGTTGCTTTGCGGCATGCCATAACTTCAGCTTCATATCTACAAATGACTTGGCATCAAGCCTTTGTTTTTGTGCGCCTCTCGGAGTTCACGGGTTTAGGACAACCCAACCACTATCGCCTTGTGTGCACCAAATATTATCAACGGCTCACAATCAATAGACGGCACCACCCTGCAAAAGTCTCTACTTGGAAGCCAATGGCTCTGTCTCGTCGTCAGATGGCAAAAGGCCGAGCTTTTCCTTTGTCCATTTTTCAGCCCGATGGATAAACTTTGGATCAACAAAGAACACATATGAGGTCACCATTTGATAGCTGAAGAAGATGAGATCCTTCATTAACGCTGCAATTCCAAAATGAAATAGCACACCAAAAATGACGGTGTAGTGCCGAGTTCTTTTCCACCCAAATAACAGCGGAGCTCCAGCTTCAAAGATGTACGATGATGCCCAAAGTGCCCACCATATTGGATCAGGCAATTCATGGATAGCCCACGCCGATAAGGGGTTTTTGTAATGCCCTTGGGACTGGGTCCACACGGTCATGGGCTTAAACAGCCAATCTCCCGTATAGCCTTTGCAAAAACCTGCCACACCATATTGAACCAACAAAGTGACCTGAAAAAATCGAATAAACCACCCAGAGATCATCTTTTGTCCATTTATAATTTGAACGGATGGCATCAAACCAAGCATCAAGAAGTAGACAATATAGAGGCGATTCATTGTAAATGAGGACGGCTGATCCATGGCTTGGATGTAAACAGCTGAGACAAACAGGGCCCAGGCACTGAACCGACGAAATTGCCCCAGAATGAGAAGACCACCCACAAAATAAAAGGCACCAACGGCCCAAGGCACCATGTGGACCGGCATTCGCTCTGGCGGAGTGATGTAATGCGCAGAAGTGGCCTCTGCGGACAGATAAAAACCTGTCGTACTGAGCCAATCAGTCGCAGTCGGGAGATAGCTGCTGATGTAATACAAAAAGGAAGTTGTGAGCAGCACCTCAAACCATCGGATCTGAACAGCATCAAGTGGCTTAAACCACCAGTCAAGCATGGGCTGAACGACTTTCACTTCTTCTTTCCTCTGGGTGTTTCTCTCAACTCATCGTTGTCATTTACAAAAAACTCAGCGATAATTCTCTTTTGATTTTTAGGAACATCCGATAGCGTTGGTCGAGACCAAGATTCTCGAGCCATGCAATGCTCTCCACCAACGGGGTTTGAGACCTGAGTAATTCGGATTTCCTTGACCGGTGGACTTTCGGGAAAAACTGTTGGCCACAAACCCACGATGTAAGTTGCTACTTCCTTTCGTCTTAATCGACTTCTGCGGTCTTTGCCTTTTGACGCCAGCATGATTCGATTGAATCGGGTACGGTGACCAAAAATATCAATATTAAAAAAACCCTCAAGCGGGCCTTCTACCCAGTTGATCTGCCCCTCTTTGCGAACCTCATAATGAACGGTCTGCCATGTTTTGGACGAATGGGTAAACAAGCATGATATTCGATACTGATTTCGAATACCAGCAGGTATATCCAACAGACTGGTGTTGAGCATTCCCGTCAAAGCCATTGGTATCATCCAAACCAAAAAAATCAAAATGGACATCACAGTGCCGTAGGGTGTCACCCAACGGCGATCAGACTGATGCCGAACATATGGGGCAAGCCAAGCACCGATCATGAGCCCCAAAAAAGCCCCCAGTAGGGTCGCAAGTGCATCAGACTGTGTAGCCAACGGCTCTCCTCTAAGCCACAGACGCATGCGGTAACTGAAAAGAACATAGCCAAATGCCCCCCCAACGAGGACACCGACTAGCGCACCAGAGAAACGACGAGGAGATGAAGACATGACACCCAACCATAATGCTGTTTAAGGCTAACCGATAAGTCAATGACTTGCACTCCGCTTCTAAAAAACACGGCCAAAGCATCGCTGCTTACCCTTGGGCAAACAAGACAGGATAGATCGTGAGATCACAGTTTTAAGTTAAAGTGTAGGCCCAACATCAGCACCATATAAAGTGTTGGAAGATTTGACCTGCGACATTGACTGATGTGTTTCCTGAGATGAGATGTAAGGTCTTCTACAGCTTTTTGGGCCACCATTGAGGTGGTGATATCATGACGGGCTTGATTTCAGCGCAAACCATACCGTAATGGTGAAGTGCAAAATCTGCCTCAAAGCAATCTGGACTTGGCTCACCTCCGTACCGACAGTCACCGAGCAGAGGCACCCCACATTCGGATGCGTGAACTCTAATTTGATGCATCACACCAGTTCGCATTTTGGCTTTATACAAATGTCCCAGTTCAAGGGGTCCCAGATAGTAAAAATTGGTTTCAGCTGAATACCACTTTCCTCTGTGTCGGGTGTGAACATGCTTTTGAGCCACCATTTTCTTTCTGCTTTTCGGATGATGGGCCAACGGCAAATTGCAGTGTTGGTGGTCCCAACTGGCGCGTTTTGAACTGATAAATAAATACTCTTTTGACCATTCTTTTCGTGCAAATCGAGATCTGATAAAGCCCAGAGCACTTTCTGAACGGGCCGCTATTACCATTCCAGATGTGGGAATATCGAGGCGATGTGCGATTCCACAAGCAAAACCCTTTGGAAAGTCTTGGTTTTGCGTGGGTGCTTCAGCGATCAGTCTCTTCATCAAACAATCCGAATCAGGATTGCGATGAAGCGGGAAGACAGGAAGTCCATGAGGCTTGTTCAGGATCAACCAGTCCGTATTGGTTTCGACAACAACCAAAGCAACCCTCCTGCCAACACAAAGGCACAAATCCCAATATTCACGGCCCAATCGTACATTGCCCATGTCCCCCCATTCTCAACTATCCTCGCACCCCAATACACGCCTACGCCAGCTCCCAGCCCTCCGACAGAAGCACCAAGAAGGGCTTGACCACTGGCAGGTGCCTCCGATGGGCTCCGCATGGAGACCAATGCCACGACAGATATCCAAAATAAACCAAAGCTCATACCGTGCAATCCTCTGGTAGCCATAATGGCCAAAGGTGCGCTCACCAAAGTCATTAAAGACCAGCGTATAACAGCAACTCCAGAAGCAATTGTAAAACACTGAGCTGCTGAAAACCGTTTTAAAAACCAATTTCCTTGTGCCATGACTCCAATTTCAACCAGTATCCCCAAGCCGATAGAGGCTCCGGTCCAGTTGTCTGAAAGCCCCATAGACTGAATATGGGTTGAAAAAAATGTCGATGCTGCAAAATGGGCACCAAAGTGAAGTGCTGATGTCATCAGAATGAGTGCCAAAATGGGATCACTGATCAGAACTTTTAAGGCTCGAGTGAGATTTTGAGGGGGCATTTGTTTTGGGCTGGGCAAGAATAAGGTCAACATAAAGAAGGCCAACCAGACGCCACTTGCTAAGATTAAAGCAGCACCACCAAAGACGGTCCGAAACCCTGATGCAGCGATGACCCCTAGCATAAATCCGACAGATCCCCACAACCGAAGCCGGCCATATTGACCAACATCTCCCTCGACTGATTCAAGCGCAAGTGCATCTGAAAGGGGCCAGAGAGGTGTACGCGACACCGACCAGACCAAAACAGCCCAAAACATCCATAGCGGATCCACAAGTGCAACGGCCAACATGCTGAGACAAGTCAGGAATGAACACAACCGAAAGAGGAGTCCCCATGCTTTGGTGGCATCTGCCACAATTCCCCAAATCGGTCCCAACAGGACATTGCAAATGGCAGGAAATGCGAGCAGCAGAGACAGTTCTGTCACACCTCTTTCTTGGAGTTCCAATGCGAGATAGGGACTTGAGCACCCGAGAGCAAAAAATGAAATACCATAAACCAATGGCATCCAGCGGACAAGTGATTTGGACATGGGGGATCATTTCGCATTTTATGTTCATTTGTCAAGGAAAATGACTCATGCCCTGCGTGACAATTTGGCGTCCCTTCGATAAAACAAACCAAGCAGCCAAATGAGCACTGGTTACTTAAGGAAAAAGCATGGCTTTTGTTCACCTTCACAATCGAACTCAATTTTCACTCCTAGACGGTGTGTGTAGTCCATCTGACTACATTAAACAGGCAGAAAAGTTCGAAATGCCTGCTGTGGCCATTACTGACACTTGCAACCTATACTGTGCGGTCAATCTGTATAAAGCCTCAAAAGGAACCAATGTAAAGCCAATTTACGGTTCTGAGATTTGGATGTGGCCATCTGGACTGTCTCAACTTAAACCAGACGATAGAGATGATGGTTTTCACCTTGCTTTTTTGGTCGAAAATCAAATGGGGTACCACAACCTCTGCCAACTCATCACAAGTGCCATTTTTGATGGCATGCATTACCGGCCCCGCATTGACTACCAAAGGCTAAGTGCACACAAAGAGGGATTGATTGCACTGACCTGTGGTCTTAATGGCCCAGTAGGTAAAGCATTGCGTACAGACTCACCCAATCGGTATGCAATGGAACATCTCAGCCGTTTGGCAGACATCTTTGGGCCATCGCATTGCTTTGTGGAACTGCAAGACTTTGGTATTCCGCAACAAAGACAAATTAACGAACTGGCTCGCAGCCTAGCCACAGACATTGGACTACAAACCGTTATCACAAACGACTGTCGATACCTAGAGGCCTTTGACTCTGTCACACTCGATGTGCTCAATTGTATCTCACACGGACACATTATCGATGACCCCAGCCGACACAGCATGGACACCGATCAACAGTATTTCAAATCTGAATCCGAACTTCGGACCATATTCCCAAATGATGGCCATGCACTTGACCGCACCGTGGATATTGCGGAGCGGTGTAATTTTAAATTTAACACCTCAACCTATTTGTTCCCAGCAACTGATGCTCCAAATCCAGATCCACCTGTGCCTGAAGGCCAAAAGCGTGTTCCAATAACGGACAGGGCTGATACTCAAGACAACTGGGAATACTTCTACAGAGCTTACCCCCCACCTAAAATCTACAATATGCCAGACCCTGAGGTCGAAGAGATACCAACCCTTCCAAAGGGCGCAGGCTCCATGAACGGCTATTTTGAGTGGTACTGTAAAATGGGCATGGAAATTCGTCTCAAACTGGTAGATGAAGAAAAGCATCCACAGTACTGGTCTCAATTAGACTACGAGATGCGAATCATAGAGGAAATGGGCTTTCCGGCTTACATGCTTATCGTGGCAGAGTTCATTAACTGGTCCAAAGACAACGGCATCCCGGTCGGACCGGGTCGAGGTTCAGCAGCTGGTTCAATTGTGGCGTGGGCAATGGGCATTACCGACATCGATCCCATCAAATTTGAGTTGCTATTTGAACGCTTTTTGAATCCGGAGCGGATCAGCATGCCGGACATTGATGTCGACTTTTGTCAAGACCGGCGCGAGGAAGCCATCGAGCATGTTCGTCAGAAGTACGGTGCGCCACTCGTCTCTCAAATCATCACTTATGGAAAACTGCAAACCAAAGCAGCTCTCAAAGATGTGGCTCGGGCCATGGGCCTAGACTTTCAGTCTTCAAACAACTTGGCAAAACTCATTCCCGAAGACCTCAAGATTACATTCGACAAAGCCCAAGCCCAAAACGAGGAGTTTGCGGAACGCATTGAGGGTGACCCCATCACCAGCCGAATCTTTAAAATTGGTAAGCGGGTGGAAGGCCTGGTTCGCCAAACAGGTGTTCATGCTGCAGGCGTGGTCATAGCAGATCGACCGTTGGTAGAACATGCCCCTCTGTACAGAGACGGCCCAGAAGGAGGACCCGTTGTTCAATATGACATGAAGTCCTCTGAATCTGTCGGACTCATTAAGTTTGATTTCCTAGGGTTGAAAACTTTGGATCAAATCCGAGATGCCATCCTATTAATCGAACGCAATACAGGCGAAAAAATAGACATCGGGCAAATCCCTTTTGATGACATGAAAGTGTACAAGATGCTTGGCGAAGGCGATACACAAGGAGTCTTTCAGGTCGAATCCCCTGGAATGCGAAAACTGCTCAAACGCTTAAAACCAACTCGATTGGATGATGTCATCGCCCTCATTGCCCTGTATCGCCCAGGACCCCTTGGTGCGAAAATGGATGACATGTTTGTAGAGCGCAGGCATGGTCGCCAAGCCGTTGACTATGCACACCCCTGCCTTGAGCCCATTCTTGAAAGCTCATATGGGACCATTCTTTACCAAGAACAGGTCATGCAGATAGCACAGACAATGGCTGGATACTCACTTGGTGAAGCCGATCTTTTGCGTCGAGCCATGGGTAAAAAAGACGAAGCTGAAATGATCCGACAGAAGAGTTTGTTTGTAGATGGCTCAATCAAAAATAACATTGATGGAGAACTGGCTGGCTCCATATTCGATCTGGTGCTGCATTTTGCAGGCTATGGCTTCAACCGCGCACATTCCGCAGCCTACGGATTTATTGTTTACCAAACCGCATGGCTCAAGGCACATCATCGCAGCGAATACATGGCTGCCTTGATGACCATTGAATGTAACAATTCAGATAAAGTTGCTGTTTACATCGCCGATGCCCAAAATAAATCGATTGAAGTTGCACCTCCCAATGTCAATCACAGTTTTCATGACTTTGATGTTCCCAAAGAAAATCGAAATAAAATACAATATGGTTTGTGTGCCATTAAAGGCGCAGGGTCTAAAGCCGTACGAGCCATCATTGAAGAACGCCGTCAAAATGGACCCTTTAAGTCGTTTATGAATTTTCTCGAGCGGATTCCACACCAGCATGTCAATAAAAAAGTACTCGAAAACCTCATTAAATGTGGCGCATTTGATTGGACGGGCAATCCACGAAAGAGTTTATGGGAAGCGCTTCCAGATGCACTAACTGCAGCTCAGTTTTCAATTGAACAAAAACAATCAGGGCAAATGTCATTATTTGGTGCATTCGAGGAGTTCGAGACGCCTGAGTTTAAAGTACCTCAAATTGGAGAATGGCCACTCGCTGAAAAACTGA
The DNA here is from genome assembly GCA_036146655.1 of Myxococcota bacterium. Taxonomy (GTDB): domain Bacteria; phylum Myxococcota_A; class UBA796; order UBA796; family UBA796; genus JAYYJC01. The sequence goes on from JAYYJC010000337.1 coordinate 10,475, forward strand.
AGTATGAATTTGCCGCTCTCGGGATGTATATCACTGGTCATCCAATGAATGCTTATAGTTCTTTGGTTGATGAACACATGAGTACTCTGATTGGGCCGATTCAGAATATGCCAAACCGCAAAGATGTTTCGATTGCAGGCCTAATTTTCGGTGGAAGAGCCCGCATTAACCAGCAAGGGAATAAAGTTGCATCGTTGTTTTTGATGGACCAGTCTGGCAAAGTCGATTGTTTTCTTAAGCCAAGAGTATATGCAGAATATGGTCGCTTAATCAGTTCAAAAGAACCCGTCGTGATCACCGGGCTCACAAAATCAAGAAGTGAAGCCGAAGAGGTTTCAATCGAAGTCAAAAGCCTGCAACTGCTTGCGGAGTTCAGAGAAAATAAAACCAGACAAATCAATTTAATTTTTGACGAAGCTGAGCTCAATGAAAAGCGCATCCGCACCCTTCAAGAATTGCTGACTGAGGCACAAGGAGACTGTGTGGTATATCTCACCATCCGCTATCCTGACCAGGGTAAAGCATACTTCGAATTGCCACACAAAGTTGCCCCAAATGATAAGCTTTTACTTGGATTAGAAGATTTATTCCAACGAAACGACACCATCACTCTCCACAAACATCTCTCCCCGCCTTTCGCATGATCCTTCTCTTTTCTCTTCCCTTATTTGCCGCTCCGGATGTTCCTGCGCTTCATCGACCAACCAACCAAAGCAATACCTATATTGATTGGACAGCAGGTAAACTGATTACTCGGGTTCACAACCAAGATCAAAGCGGTCAATGGAATGATGAACGCAGACAAGAACAAAGTGCTTTACATGAAGCAGAAGACCTGCTCAGAGCGAGCTATCCAGAGGTTCCGCTCAGCGACCAGTACCAGATCAGTCATTTTCAAATCAAAAACCCAACGGGAGTCATACTCGGTGAGCCAAAATGGCACATAGACGAGACCATTTATTACGACGAAGGCAGTGTCGAAGTCGTCGCAAGTATTGACCTGTTTGAAAATCTCAACACTTTAATCGGCGCCTTGGCAAGTTCCGACATTGAGCAACAAAAGCCAAGCGAGCATACTGGTCTTATTATCGATGCGCGAATGATAAGTTT
>JAYYJC010000338.1:0-5048 GCA_036146655.1 Myxococcota bacterium
CAATTGATCGCGCAACTGAGAAAGGTTATTCTGAAACACTTTTTGGACGAAGAAGACCAATATTTGGTCTCAAAGCCAAGAATAAAATTGAACGAGAAGCTGCACAACGGCTTGCCATGAATTCGCCCATACAGGGTACAGCTGCTGACATTATGAAAATCGGAATGATCCGTGTTCACTCAGCTTTAAATAAGTCCAACCTTGCGGCTCGAATTTTGCTTCAGGTGCACGATGAAATCGTGATTGAAGCACCAATAGAAGAATCAGAAAAAGTTGCTAAGATACTAGCTGATGAACTCACCAAAGCAGCTGAACTTCGTGTTCCATTGGAAGTGAATGTGGGAATAGGGAAGACTTGGAATGATATTCACTAGCCAATCATGATAGTGGTAACTATATGACTATTCACTATGTCTAATTAGATTGAATAAATTAACTTTGCGGTACAAATAACAACCAAATCAATTAAATTATTACAGAGCAACACGAAAGGAGTGTTCGAATGGCTGCAATCTCTTTGACGGCATCAATATTTACAGCACTTGGCCTCACATTGCCCTTATTGGGTATGGCAAGGGCTCAGTTCTCCGATCAGGACGATAATGTGCTTATTAGAGCTGTACTTGATGGAGATTCGCCAGCCTATAGAGGACTTGTCGAAAGGTATCAAGGGCGCATCTACAATGTCATTTTTGGAATGGTCCGAAATCAGGAAGATGCTGAAGATCTTGCACAGGACGCTTTCGTAAAGGCGTTCCGTAAAATTGATACCTTTCGTTTGGAGTCAAAATTTTATACTTGGTTGTGCCGCATAGCTGTCAATACAACACTAGATCATCTCAGAAAGAAAGCAAGACGCCCAACTGCCGAGTTTGATGAACAAATTGGAACTCAAAATGCTGAAGGTGAATTTATTGACGCCCATCACCATGAGAATCCAGAAGACATGACTTATCAAGATCAAGTGAGACAAAAAATTATCACTGAGGTCGACAAGCTCCCGAATGATCAAAAACAGGTTGTTGTACTTAGAGAAATTGATGGTCTCTCATACCGTGAAATATCTGAGATACTTGATGTTCCTGAAGGTACCGTCATGTCGAGACTATTTTATGCCCGCAAGCGTTTGAGAGAAGTATTAAAGGATATCCATAAGCCCGAAGCAAAGTAAGTTCAAAATTTGTTAAAATAAATGAATAACTTCTCTTCGTTCTTCGTTGGAGACTTAGCTAATGCCCAAGGAAAAAGCTCATGAGCTTAAAACGAACTGAATTGCTTTGTCTCCGTATATCAGACGGTCTCGGCCGTCAGCGTGACTTTGAAGAACTAAGGCGCCGAAAAATTGATGTGGAAGGTTGGGACAACCTCTCAAACCGTCTCAGGCTTGCCCTTCAACCTCGTGTTTTGCATGGTCCGATTGTGAAAAGAGTGATGCAGGAAGTCTTATCTCAGACTTCAAGTGACACACTTCCTGAGTTTGACTTCATGGTGGGTCAACACGATCCTGAACTTGCAGATTCAGTCATTGATCAACTTGACATCGTTGATTCTAATTTACCAATCGGACAATCGCTGAGTTCTAATGTTCAGCCGGAAATTGACGAAAGAGTTTTTAAGACACTTGAATTAATCGATGTTGATTCATCGATTGGTGAAGCACTTAAACCAACTCGACAACCTGACTTATCTGAAGCAATCATGTCTGAATTGCTTGACGAAATTATACAAATTGGTGCTGCTCTAAAGTCTTCTTCACAGCCTGACCTAAGTCAACGAATTATGGATGCAATTGATGCCCCAATCTCTGAAAATGAAGCTGTTGAGGCAGACATTATTGATGAACACTGGCTTTCTCAACAAGAGTCTGAGATTGAATTCGACATTGGAGCTGTGCTTAGACCAGACAGCCAAGTTGATCTTTGGGACCAGTTACAGACGAGACTTGAAATAAGCAATCAAGTAGCAGACAGTGATCAAGACGACAATTTACTTTCATTTCCCGGCGTCCAAGCCACGGAAAGTGAGCCATTTGCTGAAGATGATTTAGACGAGATTTTTGATGCAGAATTTTCAAATGCGCCTGTTGCTGAGGTTTCATTTGACGAACTTGAGGAAGCATTAGATCACTTTGAGAACAAAGAGCAACCCTTGGAAACCTTGGATGGTGAAGTTGCCATTGAAAGTGACAACGAGAGTAAAGACTTATCTCTCAGTAAAGGGGTCGTATTTGATTATTCTCACGCTGAAGTGCTCGATAATGATGGACCTGATTATCCAGAAGACGACTTTGATTCAGAAGAATTGGTTCAAGAGTCAACATCCTATGGCATGTTGGCTGTTGGTTTAATGGTTGCTGTTGCAGCTGGTCTATTGTTAATGTTTCAGTTTGAAACCCCCATAGAAGACTCAATTTCTGCTGGTGAAGAAGTGCTCTCTGTGGCAGCAGTAAATGAACTTGAAGTTGAATCACTTGAGGTTGGAGATGATGTTATGGTTCAGATTTTCCAGTCCGAAGAAAACGCACCTACGATCATCTTTATTGATGATTCACTCATTGTTGGAGAGAACAAATGATACGCACACTTTTGCTGAGTATGGCTATGTGGGGAACACCCGCATTTGCAGAAGATGGAAACGATGGTAATGCGAAAGGTGTTGTTGTTCAGTCCTCAATAAAGATAGAAATGATGGTTGTGCATGCGCACACTAAGAACGACGAAGTTCATCCCAGTGTACGCCCTCTCATGAAGTATTTTACCAGTTATCGGTACAGTGGATTTGACCTTATAGATACAAAATCAGTCCGTTTAGAAGACGACGGTTCAAAGAGCTTTACCATTCAGGGCAACCGAAAGATATCCATTCGGCTGGTTTCCCATGATGATACCAAGGCTCGACTAAAAGTGACCATACTCGGCGCAAAGGGTAAGCGTTTGCTCGACACCACAATGGTCGTCAACAGAAACGGAACATTCATTGTGGCAGGTCCTAAGTTTCGAGAAGGTATCCTTATCTTACCCGTAACAGCTACATATTAGATGACCATTTTTTCAAAGATTATCAAACGTGAAATACCGGCTGACATCGTGTATGAAACAGATGAAATACTGGCCTTTCGTGATATTTCACCACAAGCGCCAACCCACATTCTTATTATTCCCAAAAGAGAGATTAAAAGCATTGCGCAAGCCACTGAACAGGACGCCTTGTTGCTAGGACAGCTCCTGTTGGCTGCAGCTGAGGTGGCTAGAGTACTGGAGATTAGTGACAGTGGATACCGCATTGTGACCAATATAGGTCAAGATGGAGGCCAGAGCGTCTTTCATCTTCATTTTCATGTGTTGGGTGGCCGTCAAATGATGTGGCCACCAGGTTAGAGCATTGTGTTGAAAGGCTTATCTAAAGCCTTCATCGCGCTGTGTATAAACTCATTTGTATCTGCTTTATTTGAATATCTTTTAGCCTGAAGGCCCATGTCGAGTTTGTCTAGTTGATGAACAAACTTTGCCTCATTTGTAATGTTTTGCTCATATTCTTCCCATGCGCTGAGTAATACAGGAAAGTCAGATAGAAGCTCGTGTGCAGCTGCTTGCTCTCTTCTCTTCTTTTCATTTCTGCTGATTCCATCATGTGGCGTGATGTCTCCCGTAACGATTTCTGGAAGGTCATGAGCAATGCAGATGAGCAATATTTTTTTTAAATCAAGATTTTCTGGAGCGAGTACTGCAGCCAAACACGCCATACCCCATGCATGAGCAGCCACACTTTCAGGATTTTCAATTCCAACACGAAGCCAGCCTGCTCTTGGAATTTCTTTGAGTGCAAGCAGTTGGGATAGATCTAGCACTTTAATACACGGTTTCGTTGTTCAAGACGAGCAGTTGAATACAGATAAGGACTACTGTCTTGACGGCTAAGAAAATCTGACTTGTTATGTATTCGAGACCAAGAGATTTCAATTAAACTGTGTGCAATTGCACCGCCCAAGTTTCCGCCTGGTCCGAGCTGAATGATGCAGTCCGGCGCATATTCTTGTACAGCAGCTTGAATCATACTTTTAAAATTAAACGGTTCTGTCACTTGGGCTGTCAGAGTATAAGTCTTCAGTTTTTGGGGGTCAGTTGTGTGCGGCCTCCAGTGTTGACCAAAACCATCGAATATGGGTATTTTGGGTGAGTTAAAACTTAGAGCGTTCAATTCTTGACATGCGCGTTCTGAACTTTGAGACATTAATGGGGTGTGAAAGGCAGAATGCATGGGCAAAGTTAAGGGGAACTCTATCGATCCGATTTGGACCGTTGGCAACAGTTTTTGAACCTCTTTTATGGTTGACTTAGAACCTCCGAGTACAGCTTGATGTCCAAGTCTGATTGACCAGTATAGATCATGTTTGTCATGAACAAGCTGATTGATACGGTCAAAGGATTTATCATCGAGTGTCCAATCTGGATTTATCATTGGGTAAAGCAGCTGGGCGCCAATCTGGTTTGAGGCCTGAAATTGCCCCATGGTCTCAATTAATAAGAGACCATCTTGTGGCGTTAAAGCTCCTGAAGCAATCAAAGTCGTATACCAGCCCATTGAGTTGCCACAAATGGCCACTACATTGACATCGTCCTTCAATTGCTCAAGTTCTGCAAGACTGTAAACAGCTGTCAAAATAGAGGCATTTTCTCCAGCGATGTGATTTTTTGCTGTAAACTTTTTTGCATTGGCCAGTTCACTGACAGTTTTACGGCCCAGCTGTTTTCGGAACTCATTAGCGTGAGCAACGATTGGGCTTGATTCGGGTAATGTTCCAAGATGTTCTGGACGAAAAGACCCGCGACCTGGCAAAACAATAAGTGCATTCAGTGTCATGGTTGCTCCAATATACTGTGAATGGCGGTTTCAATATCACTTTCTTGAACAAGGACCAGATTAGCCGCAGCACCGAGTGGAATAAATGTATCATCACCGGTAATGCGCTTCAGCACGGCAGATGGATTATTTTCGGCAATTAGGGCCATGATGGCCTCGGAAATACCGCCAGTCTTTCGTCCCTCATC
>JAYYJC010000339.1:0-3899 GCA_036146655.1 Myxococcota bacterium
CTCAGAGTTCGAAGATTGATGGCGAAGGTTTGGAAAGAAGCACAACAGTTCTTCAAGTAAACATGAAATGGCTTCTTTGCTACCGGCAACGGTTCCATTCACCCCCTCAGAAGCGAACAGCAATGAACCACAGATTTCCAAGGCTTCACAGCGTTCACGAAAATGACGGCGCAAGTCAAGGGGGTCATCAATAGGGGAAAAAGAATACAGCGCCAAAACATGGTAGCTCATTTTGTGGTTCGCCCATTGGAGTTTAGATATGATTTAGATCCCCCATTTAGGGCATAGGCTCGGCGTGCATCAAGCCCTTTGGTACCCGCCCTTCGTATAGAAATCCACTCTCCGACATGCGCATAACCCAAACCTGACTGACTTAAGATGCAAAGGGTCTGATGCGGCGGACTCACATCTCTCATGACCAAACACTTCATTAAATCCAGTTCAGCAGGTTGACCATTGATGAACAATTGAGCCGGAGAAATAAGGCTGAGTTCAGTACCATCATCAAGAGAGATTTGCCCGCCATGATTGGCCAAATACTGAGTGGCCCAGGCTTGGTCTGCCTGATCAACATGGTGCTGAAAGGAATGATTTGACCAGATCCAATCTGAGTTGGATTGAGCGACCACTTTAACGGTTTCTGAAGGAACCCCAGAAAATAGCGCAGGTGAGATTTCGGGACAAGCGATTTTGCTTTCGCAGATTTTTGAGTCTTTTCCCTTGAAGTTTATTTGGACTTGACCATTGGTAAAGCGGCAAACTTCGTCAACGCCTTCGGCCCAACGAACTTCCAAAGGATCAAATGTCGAAGCTGTAAACAACTCGTAGGCCGATTGATGGTAGTAGCATCCTTCAACCAACGCTGAATTTTGGTTTGACACATTTCCACACGCCGTAAGCCAAAGTACAATCATATCAGTTCCAAATTATTCGTTAATATCAACGCAGGGACCATCACAAAAATTGACGAGTTCACCCGTTCTCAAAAAGTGATTGAGTTGCTCTTGAGCTTCAAACTCACCCCGAGGGCGCCCATGCGGATCGGTGTCTTTATTTGGAGGAATTGACACAAAAGGCTCATCCAGACCATAATCCCACTCGACAAGGCCTGAGCCCAATTCCCCACTTGACGCCTCTTCTAATCCCCAAACTGGACGAACAGGGTCAGGCATAAGCTTTGCACCGATACCCCGTGCCTTTACATGGGCCCCCAATGTGGTCACTTGTGCATCACCAATGGCAACCTGAATCAAAACTTCTTTTGGATTAGTGTTTGGCAACGGTGATTTGTTTATGGCGTCAAGATAACCAGACGGTTCTGCAGAGTCCCATAAGGTCTGCATCAATCCAATCCAAAGAGAAATCTGCATGAAGTCATCTTCATACATGGTTTTGAGCAACATAAAATAGGCATCAAAATCGACAGAACGGGACAAAAGCAATGAATATGGCCCCCCACTAACGCCGAGAACAGCTCTGTCTATGTCGGTAGAAAGCGCTGCATAAGGGGTACCCAAAATACCGCCTTGCGAATTGCCGTAATAATAACGGGTGGTGGTATCCACCACAGAGACTGGATTGCCCTCACTGTCCGTTGTCATCAGAACAGGGTCAGACGCCAAATCACCCGAGATCATTCTCATCGCAGCAGTAAATTCAACAAATCCTTGTTGGCACCGTTCAGGAATGATTGCGAAGTTTTGAATGTCGTTGACAATCATCAGCATAATTTGATCGATATCATCATGAGCCATGCCAGACCAATCGGATGCGATGAGGACATAACCATACCGATCCGCCATTTCTGCCAAATACCCACCATGTACCTCATCTTGTGAGCCCATTAGGCCATGACCATACTGTAAAATGGCACCAGATTCACCATTTTCCCACAAGGAACGAGGAACAATTACCGTAAAATCCCGCTCCGTTTCTCCCATAAACATCGGCATATTGTTCTCGTCGCGGCTAAGCACAAATCCGGGTTTTGGGTCTTCTGTATAATAAGGGACGGTCATGGTACCGTAGATGCGACGAGCCGTATGTTCATTTTCATCGGCGGTAAAATCGACCACCTCATCGATGGTATAACTCGGCCCACCTTCAGGCAAACGGCTGAGCAGGTCGTCCCGCATTGCAACGGCTTTTCCGGTCACACCTTCCTGAGACGCAACACCAAACTCCCATGCGAGAAGGAGTTCATCTCGAGAAAATCCCGTATTCTCAAGTGCCGGAAAGATCACATCATCATATCGGTCTCTGCGGCTCTCAACATCAAAGTCTCGTGTTTCTTGTCCATCTCTAAGCGCAGCAAAGGATTCTGAAACTTGAATGGCGTTGCCGCTCTTGTCGTTAAGCCCTCGTATTCCGACGGCATAGCGATGCCCCCAAGTCAATGGCTCAACGGGTCTCAAAATAAAAGCACGCCGATCGGCCATATCGTGAGACATGTCAAGTTCGACAAAATGCGGCATGCGTTCGCCTGTCTCAAGGTCTAAGACAACGGTCAATGCGTCTACATCGAGGTAGGCATCGATGTCATCGTGCCCAATGACGCCTGTAATATCGACATCCGGAAAATGGGTCATAATTGGCGTGAGCGGAGAAAATCCGTCTCGTTCATTCCAAAATCTCGGGGACGGTTGGACATCATTGGCATTCATGGGCAAAGTGGTTTCACCAAAATGAATGCGATATCCCGAAGCAGTTGTCTCATCATCGACCATAAAAAAGGCCGACGGGAACGGAAAAGCACAGAGGGACGGATCAATCGGGTCACAATCCGTTAACTCAGTGGCCATGGGTACAATTGCTTGCCCGTCTTTGTCTGAATTACAAGCAAAAATGAAACCAAATATCAGCATGATGCACCTCTGGGTTGTCTTTGCTTAATAACCGATTTACTCTGTACAGGTTTCCCTCTGCGGAATGGCCTAGCGATAGCCCGTGCATCGGTATTCATTGCCGTAACCACCGCTGTCATAAAAATCAGAAGACCAATCCAAGCCATCCGGCGTATTCGCATGCACTTCAGGACAAGAGTTACCACTGGATTGGGATAAAATTACCCCGGTTGCGTAACCCAGCGCATGACACAAGGCCTCAGCCCCGTTGACTCCCACACTGTTGTTGGTGCCATCAAAAGAATTACACAACCCCAGTGGACCATTGCAACAGCCGTTGTAGCTGCTGGGCATTGTATTGCCATTTGCATCACCAGGATCTACTGACGCTCGTAGGGTATCTGGGGTTCCAAATTCTAGAGTTTCGCTGCTCGGATTGTCTATGCAGTAAAAGCTGCTTGGGGAACAGCCATCATTTACACAACCGATGTAGTGCAATGTACTGTTTGTCCATGCCCGAAGATCAATGCCTTGAGCTGTTCGACCCCACATGTTCATGCTTGTAAGGATATCGGCGCATGTGGCTACCACGACTGCAGACTGCACTGAAATACTCGATACATTCGAAATTGAACTTGCCCCGTCAGAGTCGGTCAAGGTGACCTGACAGGTCCACAGATCGTTGGAGTAGACATCTGCACCATCAATGGTGTCTCCCGTATAGACTGTGTCGTATGCATTGCCAGTCCATGGCATACCATTAAGGGTCCAATCGATCACAACACCGAGATTATCGAAGTCTGCATCAAATACATCAGACACAAAGCATTGGAGATCATCACCTGCAAGCGGCTGACTGTTTGGGCTCTGTGTATTGGCATCAATCCCCACGAGGGATGCAAGCGCTGGCTCTGGTGGGGTGTTGTTCACATTCAACACAGCAGAATTGAGCGGCTGACCATAATCAATCCCATCAAAAGGAGTAATCTGAACATAGACCGAATCGTCTTTGTCAAAGAAACTCGCCCCGCTCAAGTTGGACGCACTTCCACTTTG
>JAYYJC010000340.1:0-10000 GCA_036146655.1 Myxococcota bacterium
AAATTGTCCGAAAATAATCAATCTTTTGTGATGATTTCATCGGTCATACATGCCAATGTGCATCACATCTTCCCGGGAATGACCATTAATGGCTGCTATCAGTTTCGGGTGACTCGAAACTCGGATATGTGGGTCGATGAAGACGAAATAGAAAACCTAATGGTTGCGATCAAGGGTGAACTTCACGGTCGGAATTATGGCGCAGCGGTACGGCTGGAAGTTGCAGACAACTGCCCAGATCACATTACCGATTTCTTACTCAGAAAGCAGGGGCTCACTCAACAAGAACTCTATCAGGTCAATGGGCCTGTCAACCTTCATCGGTTGGGTGAGTTGGTGTCTTTGAGTAATCGAAGCGACTTGGATTACCCCAAGTTTTATCCAGGTCTACCGGAAGACCTCGAAAGAGGAACTCGGTTCTTTGAACAACTTCAAAAGAGTGATATTTTACTGCATCACCCGTACCAGAGTTTTGAGCCTGTGGTCTGGTTTCTCCAAGACGCCGCAACCGATCCAAATGTACTGGCCATTAAGATGACCCTTTACCGTGTGGGAGCCGACTCCCCCATTGTGCATGCCCTTATCGCCGCTGCTAAAGCAAACAAAGATGTCACAGCCATTGTTGAGCTTAGGGCAAGGTTCGACGAGGCCGCTAACATACGCTTAGCCACTCGACTTGTCGAAGCAGGCGCCAAAGTGGCATATGGCGTTGTAAATCACAAATGCCATGCGAAATTAATGCTTATTGTCCGCCGTGAAGGTCCTTCTTTGAAGCGATATATACATGTGGGTACCGGTAACTATCACATCCGAAATGCCAAGTTGTATACCGATTACAGCCTCATCAGCAGTGACCCGTTGCTCGGAGAAGACATCCATCACCTGTTTATGCAATTGACTGGACTTGGAACCCCGCCGGATTTTAATGCGGTGTTGCACGCTCCCTTTACACTACAACAACAGTTAATACAGCTGATTGATACTGAACGTGAGGCTGCTCTGGCTGGTAAACCAGCCTCCATCATAGCAAAAATCAATGCACTTACAGAGGCGAAAGTTATCCAAGCCCTCTACAAAGCCTCTATGGCTGGTGTACAGATTAGACTTATCATCAGAGGCATATGCAGTCTGAGACCACAGAAACCGGTTGTATCTGAAAATATTCATGTGTGTTCCGTGGTAGGAAGGATGCTTGAGCATACAAGGGTGTATGCCTTTCACAACAATGGTCAGGAAAAGGTTTACATCGCATCCGCAGATTGGATGGACCGAAACTTGCTTCGTCGGGTTGAAGCGGCAACACCGGTCACACAAAGTGAGCTAAAGAAGCGAATACTCGAAGACTTAGAGCTCTACTGGTCAGACAACAATCTGGCTTGGGACATGCTTGCTGACGGTACATATATCCAACGAAAACCGAGTGGAAATAATGTGAACGCACAAAAGAGATTGTGTCAAAGGCTGGGGCTGGTCGTTAAAGAGTGAACGTTCAGTTTTATCCCGATCAGGGCGAGTTGAGCGGCCTCGTCTTTTAATTCGGCCTCAGTCAAGGGATGCGTATTGCGGTATTCCGATTGAAGCCAGAGCTGAGCGCAAGTGGAAGAGATGTCAACTTTGAGATCGTTCGGCGGGCTTTCGTGTCTGGCTCTGGATAACCGCACAGCAAGACGCAACATTAGCAAGAGGGCCATAAATTGGAAAGGCGTATCCGGAATCAAACGCTCCAACTCAATCAAATTGATTTTTCCTCGATGAAATCGAACAAATGCAGCTAGAATGCGTTGTTCTCGTTGAGTGAACCCGTACAAGTCTGCATGCTCTAGTATGTAGGCACCATGCCGATGGTAACCTGAGTGCGCAATGCTCATTCCGACTTCATGGATCTGGGCAGCCCACAACAGCCGCTGACGGTCCTCTTTGCAAAGATCTAGTGGCTGCTCATTGTGCTGAAATAACAACTCACACAGACTGGATACGCGTCGGGCTTGTTGAGAGTCAACTTGCCACCGTTGGCACAACCATCCAATGCTCTGTTCTCGATTATCAGAGCCAAGCCTTCGACCTATCAGTTCTACCATGACCCCTTCACGGAGCGCTGAATTAATGGGCTGCATAGACCCCAAGGGAATGGTATCAAAAAGCATTTGTAAAATGCAGTAACCACCAACAATCACATCTCTTCGGTTCTCGCTTAACCCCTTTAGTTCAATTTGTTGAACATTACCGGCCTTCAGCAACTGACGCCGAAACCATTGAAGGCCTTCCGCCGTTATTTGTCCGTCCGTTATTTGGTGGGCTAAGAGAACACGGCCGATTGCTTTTATGGTTCCAGAGGTCCCTTGAAGAGACAATTGACTGGCCGTTGTGAAGAGGTGTCGCTCGGGTTGAAACTTTTGCGCAGCTGCCTGTATGGCGGCGGACAACAGTGCTTCCGTGATCTGTTTGGATTCAAAATATTGCTTGGTCCAAGAAACACATCCCATTTTAATAGAAGCCATGATTTCTGGTTTTGTACAACCCACTACCAGTTCCGTCGATCCACCACCGATGTCAATGATCATCCTTCTGTCTGTACTGGGATAATCGTGGATCACGCCAGTAAATATCAAACGGGCTTCTTCCAAACCAGAAATGATCTCGATGGGAACACCCACTGCTTTTGTGGCTTCTTTCAGGAGAACAGAACCATTTTTAGCCTTTCGAAAAGTATCTGTTGCGACCACTTGAATGTTTGATTTTGGAATACCCGAAAGACGCTCACCAAACTCTGAGAGGGTCGTGATGGCCTTTTTTTGATATGGCCCACTGATGACTTTTTGCGCATCCAAACCCGCCGCCAAACGCACACGAGCCTTCAACCTGTCAATAATCAACAATTGACCACTGTCTTCCAAGCGGGTGACCAATAAGTGGAAACTGTTCGACCCCAAATCAAGAACCGCAAAATCACGCAAGGACACTAAATCTCCTTTGGACGGATTATCTCGTCCAAAGTCCAAGTGCCTGGTTGGAAAATACCAGACCAATCATTTGCAGGATGAGACAAACAAAACACATTGCAAGTGGTCATTCTCACAGATTGACCGATGAGCGCACCGACTGTCATTTCCCATCCCGGATTGTGCCCTACCAGCATGACAGATTCAATGACAGGAGAGATCAACGATAGACATTCCTGAATATCTCCAAACCCTCCGTGATACAGGCTTGGATTGATAAGCAGCAATGGTTTGGGGTTCAAACACTGACGAAGGGCCTTGGCTGTGGACATCGCACGCAATGCGTCAGAAGTGACCATAAGATCCGGATTCAAACCACTCATCTGTAGATACTTTCCAACTTTAGGAGCTGCAAGACGGCCTCGTTTGTTCAAAGGACGTTGGTGATCCGTCAAGCTATCATCTGACCAATCTGATTTGGCATGTCTTGTTAGAAATAGCCGTTTCATAAATCAAGCCAATCCCGAGGGTGTAAAAAATCATTCAGCAGCTTAGCCTCTTCGGAGTCTGCTTCAACTTGATGATCATATGTCCAATTTACCACCGGCGGCATACTGGCCATAACGGATTCAATACGACGACCAGATTGTAGACCATACTTGGTTCCTCGGTCATAAAGCAAATTAAACTCTACATATCGTCCGCGACGCCACAATTGATGTGACCGTTCCCGTTGTCCGTATGGCATTGGATTGCGGCGATCATAAATGGGCAAGTACGCAGGTAAAAAATGATCGCCGACAGATTGGACCAGTGCAAAGTCAGATTTAAAATCGCCGGTGTTATGGTCCTCGAAAAAGAGGCCACCTACGCCTCGAGTTTCATTTCGGTGCGGAAGGAAAAAATATTGGTCGCAGGCCGCTTTCATCTTGGGATACAAATCCACCCCGAAATCATCGACGGCTTTTTTTGCCTGTTGATGCCAATGAATGGCATCCTCTAAAAATCCATAATACGGTGTCAAATCAAAGCCACCACCAAACCACCAAATGTGTGTGCCATTTTCAGACTTTGCCTCAAAGTGCCTTAAATTGGCATGCGTCGTGGGCGCATAGGGATTGCGAGGATGAATGATCAACGAAATCGAAACGGCTTCAAAAGCACATCCCGATAACTCTGGTTTGCGTTTTGTTGCAGCCGGCGGCAAACTCTTACCATGTACATGCGTGAAATGTACAGCAGCCTTCTCAATGTGCTGTCCCTCTGAAAGCACTTGAGGTTTGGACAGTCCCCGTTCATGCTCAATGTGTTTTCGGTTGAAACTTGATTGCGGTTCTCTTTCTTCTATCGCACTGCAAATGGTCTCTTGAAGAGATAGAAAGTATGATTTTACAGCGGCGACAGACATATAAATCCCCCAGTCTGTTCGGAGCCCATCCAGTCCAGACGGAGAATGCAACGATGACTAAAAATAAGATAAAACAATAACAGTGGCAAGTTCACTCAGCATTGAAGTTTATTTGTTTACAATCATGAGACCTTACCTGGCTTTTTATTGGATATAATGACAGATAAATTGGAGTTGAATATGCTGGCATTCATTGTCTCAACAGCCTTTGCCATTGCCCCCTACCCCCATGAAAAACTGCTCCTAAAACTCAACGCCATCGAAAGCCACCGCCTCAATAGATTGGCCAAAGATGCCCCACAGATTCCATCGTCAGCCTACCGCCTTGCAGCAACTGGTAAGGTGGCTTCTGGAGTAGACAACACCAGTGGGTCAGGCCCAAAGAAGGGCTGGGGCGTGGCAATATTTCCTTTAAATATCAACCAGATCTGGGCTGGCGTAAACGACGAGTTTGCCAACTCGGATTACTCACCTGTCAGCCATACTGCCATCATTGCCGGTCAAAGATGTCAAGAATGGAGAACCGTGGCGATGGTTCTTCCCTTGCCCATCATTTCTGATCGATGGTGGATGATCGATTTGACAACAAACACAAAACTAGAAGCCGATACTCATGGACAAGTCCAAGAGCTCAGCTGGAAAGAAGTTGTCGATCCCTCTGAATTTACACTGGACACAACGACAGCATCACTCACAGAAGGACAAGTGTATGTAGAGTTTAGCCGAGGGGCTTGGTTTCTGGTGGCATTGGATGAAAACCACACGCTCGGAGAATATTATTCGTGGGCAGACCAGGGCGGATACATACCAGATGGCGCCACTGCATTTGCTGCCAGTTCAATTGTCGATACTTTCAAAGGCATGTATGCCTTTACGGTAGAAACGCCAAAACTAAAGTGCTTCAAATAAAAATACCCACCTCAGTGGGTGGGTAACTTTGTTGAGCATCCAACAGCTTTCTATTGAAAGAGTGCTTCGTCTAGACAGGATTCATCTTTGGAAGTAATTTGTTTTCCCAAAGCAACACTCTGGGGAAGGATGTTGTTCACATAAAACTTCAGATTGAGAACTTTGCCTTTGTAGAAATTAGAGTCATCTCCCTTCTCAATTGCAATCCGTGCTTGTCGAAGCGCGTGATTGGCCAAGACAACATTCCCAAACTGATCAAGGAACGGCATGGCTTGGAGCATTGAGCCAGCAATGTTACCACCTTGTGCCACACCGCCTAGGTGCATGGCGGATTGACCAAGAAACTGAAGCGCTTTGTTTACCGCATCTGCTTCAGCAGTAATAGAGTCGTGCGCTTTGGCTGCACTGACTTCTTTTTGAACCTCTTGCATCCAAGTCATAAAGAGCGCACCATTGGCCTTTCTCATTTTTCGGCCAAGCAAATCCATGGCTTGAATGCCATTGGTGCCTTCATAAATGGAAGCGATTTTGGAGTCACGAACCAGCTGTTCGACTGGATATTCTGAGCAATACCCATAACCACCAAAGGTTTGTAAACCAAGTACGGCTGACTCGAAACCTCTGTCAGAGCAGTAAGACTTCACGATTGGTGTCATGAGGTCAATTTGCCCCTTCAGATTGCGCTTTAGGGTTGGGTCGTCGGTGTGGAGATAGGTGTCGATTTGATGTGCAACGGTATAAATGAATGAACGCATGGTCTCAACCAGAACTTTCTGGTTCATCAACATGCGACGCACGTCTGGATGCTTGTTTATGGCCACCTTTGGGGCGTCCTTCTGTCCAAACTTGCGTATATCAGTCCCCTGAATACGCTCTTTGGCATAGTGCTTGGCATACTGATAAGCAGCCGAGGCGCCTGAAAGGCCTTGAACACCAACCTCAAGACGGGCTTCGTTCATCATGTGGAACATAATTTCTATGCCTTGTTGCTCGTTGCCAAGCAAATAGCCCACACATTTGCGGTCCGCACCAAGTGCAAGGGTACAAGTCGCTGAACCATGAATCCCCATCTTTTCTTCAATACCAGAGACAAAAATACCATTTCGCTCACCCAAGTTACCATCTGCATCAAAAATAAACTTTGGTACAAGAAAGATGCTTAGGCCTTTGGTTCCGTCTTCAGCTCCTGGTGTTCTTGCAAGGACGAGATGAATGATGTTCTCTGTCAAATCATGATCACCAGATGAAATAAAAATCTTCTCGCCCGTAAGCTCATAAGTATCTTCGCTAACTTTTACGGCTTTTGCTGCATTTGCACCCACATCTGAACCCGCACCAGCTTCAGTCAAACACATCGTACCGGCCCATTCCCCGCTGTAAAGCTTGCTGATGATGAGGTCTTTATTGTGTGCATCCCCGTATTCACGGAGCAAAGATGCCGCTGACCTTGACAAACCTGGATACAGTGCAAATGCCATACACGCACCAGTGAACATTTCACCGATGGCCATGTCAAGAACATGTGGCATTCCAAGACCTTCATATTCAACAGGTGCTGAGATTTGGAAGAAACCATTTTCGGCAAGGGTATTCCATGCCTCTTTGTATCCATTAGGAGTGATTACTGACTTTTCATTGGAGTCATACCGACAGCCTTGATGGTCGCCCGGTCCATTAATTGGATGGAGAACAGATTGTGCCATTTCATGTGCACTTTCCAAAAACTCAGCAGCGCTTTCTTCGTTGTATTCTTCATAAAATGGCCCAAGGGTGGATTCTGATTCAAGCTGTTCAAACAAAACGAAGCGAATGTCTTTGAGATCCGCAGTAAACAATGTAGCACTCATAGTCTACCTCCAAATATATTGAATGAGTAATCATTCAGTTATACAGTATTTGCAGGCTTGAAAGCAAATACACATCAGGTTTTTGTATAAAATACTATTATTGCGCTACAGACCTTGATCGAGAGTCACACTTTAACCCCTGATCCTCTAAAAACCGAAGCAGTTGTTCGTTGTCGGTTTTAAAGCCCTGAAGCATACGAAAGTAAGGCACACCAATCAGTGCCAATGCGATCAACCCACATGATGCGGATTGAACCCACAATCCGTTTACGACGCAAAACAAAGCAATTGCAAACAGCGCAAAAGCGGTGATGGCGTAAAATGGAAATAAAGCCATGGCTTGACGGTGCGGTTTCGATGAGATCTTGAGTATTTGTGCATCAGCAGAAGTGACAAGTTCACATCTGCAGATCGGTTGAAAGGGAGAAGAAACCATCCCGTAATTGGTGATGGCAAAATGGATTCGATTCCCAGAACGGTGACCAAAGATGGTCCGCTCCGTTTTGGGTGAAGCCAGTGTACGAGTAACGATACCACCATCGGATAGTTTTGCCACTAGACGAAAACTTGACATGGGTTCAAGCTGGTTTTCCAATCGTTCAAGTATCGACACACCACTGTCTTGAACTTCTACTTCCCACTGTAAGTGTGGGCCAATAAAAAACTTCACCTGGTCCCAATTGAGAGCGTTGCCTCAAAGTTCACTTCAGAACTTTCACAATCTCCATTGTCATTGTCTCCAAAGGTAATCACCCGTGCTTCAATTTCAGAGGTTGATGAGTCAATAATTCCATCGAGAATGCTGTTTTGAAGGCCAACCGTCATCTCTGCAAAGCTTTCTGCAAATGGAATTGACAAGTAAGAGTCCTGATTTTGACCTGCGATCCATGGTTGTACTTCAAATCCCATGACCTCATCGCGAATGTTGTTCCAATCGTATTCATAGGCACCATTGGCTTGTGAAAGCATATTGCGATGTTCTTCGTAGCTCCCCCAAAGCGCATGTCCATTCATTACGAAAATAAAATGGTCATCGTAGTAAAAGTCCTGTGCCACCCCGCCACTGTCCACTTCAAAATTAAAACTGGCGTCGCACAACACTTCATCAGAAGCCAGAGTGTATGTATCAGAAACCTCCGAACGAGCAGAAAATTGGCCTTGTTGGTCATCACTGTTGCCATCTTGACCCCAGTTACAACCTGTGGTTTCACCAAGCGTAATGTTCCATGTCTCTTGGCGGGGGGAGTCGCATGGGTCCCCATTGTCGGTGTCTGAAGTATCGGAGGTGTCTGAAGTATCAGAGGTATCTGAAGTATCAGAGGTATCTGAAGTATCAGAGGTGTCTGAAGTATCAGAGGTGTCTGAGGTATCGGAGGTGTCTGAAGTATCAGAAGTGTCTGAAGTATCAGAGGGTTCCATCTCGCCGGTGTCTACCAAGCCATCGTCTTCAATTCCACCGACCTTATCTGTCACTACTGCTGCTACTGGTGCACAACCAAGCTTTAAAATCCAAATCAACATATTTGCCTCATCCTACAGGATAACATCTAGATTATGTGGGAATACAGCTCAAATGTCAATAGCAGCAACAGAAACATTGCGTCATAACAGTATGTGATTCAAAAAATTTATTCTGCTTCGCTGCTCTGAGCCATATTCTGCGCTCTTTGCAACCTCGTTTCAGGCCAATCGGCAATCTCAAGATGATGAGCCAGTATATCCAATTTGTCTTCAAGCCGATCTAATCGGTCACTGTCATCTTCTTCATCAGCCAGAATATTGGTCATAAAACCTGCCACATATCCACAAACCCCAACCCCAATGAGAATGAGAATGACTGCGACGGTTCTCCCTGCTGTTGTAGTCGGAAAAATATCGCCGTACCCTACCGTTGATACAGTGACGAGTGACCACCAGAGTGCGGCCACGAATGAGTCAACCATTTGTGGTTCAACAATTTGGATTGTATAGGCGCCAGCAAATATAGTCGCCCCCACAATGGCCACAACCCTAAGAAGCTCCTCGCCTTTTCCTCGATACCTTTTGGCTCTAACAACCACTCTAAGCAATCTGAACAATCGCATCAGTCTGAAAATTCTGAGTCCTTGGAACAAATGACCAAGGGGGATGGTCGAAATCAAGTCAACGAGATTACTCCAATGGAAGAAATAGGTTTTACGCTCCCGACTAGACACCAGACCCAAAAACCATTCAATAAAAAATGTAATGCAAAAGAATTGATTTGAACTCGACAGCAAATACTGTAACCCTTGCCCCCCCGCACCAGAGGACTCCATGATGATGGTTGCAAACATTGGAAACATCAAAATGTCGTTGATGTGACCAGAAACTTTGTACAGCCGTTCGGGTATCGTAAGTTCTTCCCGTGTCATTGACTAGAAATCGGAGGGTTGAAAGGTTGATCTAGGGCTGCATACGCTTCCGCAAGTTTCCCTATGGCGGCTTGCGACTCAGGAGATTCTATTTTTCCTGTTTGGGCAGCTTGCTGAATCTCCTTTTCATTGGGGATCATCGAAGACAAGTCTTGTCCGGCTTGCTCAGATAGCATTTTAATGCGCTGAATCTGTCCTTCGAAGTATGCCCGTACAATGATTTCTTGTTGAACAAAATCAATGCCCGTGTTTTCTCGTTGAGGCCGTTCTTGATTGTCAGAAGGTTGACCTTCAGTTGGCTCCGTGGGAGGTGGGGCTGTTTCTCCAACCTGAATGCTTCCAGGTTCAGGAAAATCAATTTCACAATCACGAAAACCCTGTCTCAATTTTGTCAAAACCGCAGTTGTTTCTGCTGATTCAAATGTCCCTGAATTGATGGCTGAAGTAAGTTCTGTCTCTGATGGGAGGTAAGCGTCACCGCTGATGCCTTTGGCATTGATTTCT
>JAYYJC010000341.1:0-15380 GCA_036146655.1 Myxococcota bacterium
GTGAGCAGTCTTTCAATTGTTGGCAACAGATAACTGCGAACTGCTGGCGAATCCTTTCCGGAATTTATGCCAGGTGGCAAGGTTGTATTTAAAGTGCTGTTTCCCTTTGGTTCAGTAAGTTGTTGTTCATTGCTTGGATTTGAACTGGGAACCTTTAAAGAAGGAAATGGCATGTTGAACTGCGCATAGCCGCGCTCAAGTTTCTTTAAAACAAGCTGAGTTTCAGGTGATTCAAGGGTATTTGAAGCAATCGCTGCAGCGATTTCTTCATCCGATGGCAGATAACTAATCCCGTCTTCTTGGTGATCACTGGCAGCAGCCTTCAGCGGCTCAACGGTGGCCTCAATTAGGGATGAAAAGTCAACCGCCAAAACATTAGAATCATCTTCTGAACCATTGTTTAATTGTGCTTGTTCAGACACCGTTCCAGTAGAGCTGTTGGCCTGGCTGTCAGTAACCGCAATTGTCGGGTTGGCCGAAGGGGGGGCGCCAGCTTGGCTTGGGAGTTTGGCCGAAGTTTTCAACTCAACAATATCAGGCTGCAATACGCCGGAACTCGGACTTGAGTCACATCTATCCGTAAGAAGAAGCCCCAAAATGAATACAGACATGACCGTATTGGCAACGGTAAGCTTTGCAATGTGCTCTGACTTAATCATCATTGTCCTCAAGTTTGTTTATTGGGTCAGACTGCTCTGCCTGCTCCAAAAAATGTTCAAGACGAGACAGCAAAGGTTTCACTTCAGTGTCCCATTTGCGATTGACCATATGTCGCAAATAAGTGAACGCCAATCCAAAAAGTGTGATGCCCACCCAGAGCACATGAGCCAAACGATCAACCCCCACATTCCCAGTGCTGTTTCCTGAACCTGTTGTCATTACCGGAGATGGGGCATCTCCACCACCTGTGGCGATGGCTTCCGTCAAGAGCTTTAAACCAGAAGCTTCATCGGTGGTGCGCATTCGAATCCTTGCAGACGAAGATGATGGAAGAAAAACAGTCAATTGTCCGACGGGGTTTCCAGCATCATCAATGGCAACTTTGAGAAATTCAGCTTGCTCAACAGAAAATTGTGCACTGTAAATTTGATCACTTGCACCCTCATCGACACCGGTTCCATCATCTATCAAATCAACGACGGTGGTTTCACTTTGTAGCACTCTAAGTCTGGGTTTGTTCAGTTTCTGGAGTATTCGATCGTCTAGAATCATGGTGACTTCTATAAAATTTTCTCCGTTTCCTTCTTGTATATCAACTCCCGTTGGCGCAGCCTGTACTACCAGAGGAGCAGACACTGTAATGTCCGCATTTTGTGCATCAGCTGTTGTCAAACCCACTGAGGTCACCAATGCACGAAGTTCTGCTGGACCACTCTCAGGCAACATGACCATGCTGTTTACAGGCTCAGAGCTTCCATTCTGAAAGCCCAACTGAATCAGTGGTTTGTAGTCAACTTCCAAAGTGGCTGTATAAATTTGATCTCCCGCTTCAGAATCACCATTTTGACCATCATCAAGGGCAAAAAAGGATTCGGTCCCAGTCCCTTCCACCCAAAGCTTGGCATTCTGAACCATTTGGCCGGCTCGATCGTCAAGCCGTAATGTGAGCTTCATTGGTTGACCCAACTCAGCCGGTTGAGCACCGTCCTGGCTTGTGGCTCGCATGACTTTTAATTGCCCAACACCACTTCCCTCTCCCAAAGGATTGACATCCTCAATTGCAGACAATGCACCATCTACAATTTCAAAGACCAACGCTGCTTTAGAGGAAGAAGATGGTATGACATATGCCTCTATCAAACCACCATCAATCTTGATCTGAAAATTCCAAACATTCACACGGGGCAAATCAACATTACCACCCCAGAAATCATCGCTTTGTGCCTTTAACTGAAAAGTAGACAGTGCTTCGCCCTGCTCTTTCACCACAACTTGAGGCACACTGTCAAAAACCCCTTTTAACAAAAATTGCAGGGAGACAGTATCTGTCAACTCACCGACGGGTCCCTCATCTGAGCCTTGAGTCTCCGCCACCTTAAAAACGGTCGGAAGCGCACTTTCAGTCATCTTTAGCGACTCAAGTCTATCAAATGGTGCAAAGCCATTGATGGTAACGGTTGCCACTGCTTGAGCCACATCCGACTCAGGAAGAAATATGGTCATTTGACCTCTGCTTTCGCCATCAACCATTAATTTTCCTTCCAGTGTACCGCCTTTTTCAACAAGAACGCGACCGACATAAAGCCCATCATTGGCCACATCTTGAAATTGAGAGCCATCGTCAGACAGCAAAACATCTTGGTTTCCGAATTGGAAGGTTGGCATCACCATAGTGGTTTTAGAAGCAAGCATAAGTTCAAGCCATTGCGCATCTTTTCCATCAATTTGCTCAGAAGGGCCAACACCTTCTTTCGAAAAGGCCTGTACAACAAAATCTCGAGAAACCTGCTGTGCTTCAACCACATTTAGTGGCACAACTTCAGCCTCAACTTGTGCTGTTTCAACCGTTGCGGTTGGTGCCATGGTCTGCGCATTGGTCACGAGCTGCAAGCCAGAGGTACCAATCTGCACCCCTGCACCGACCACACGATCTGCTGGAAGACTGATTGTTACTTGTCCGAGCACTTTACCTTGGTCTTCTAGGGTTAGAATCAATTGTTCAGTGGGAACGACCAATAATTTGGCATGATAGACATTATCGCCAGGTGTATCTCCAAGTACTCTTCCGTCATCCACCAAAGGGGCCATCGCTACGCCACTTTGATTGGCTCGCACACGAGGTTCAACAAGCGTTTGAAGTTGACGGTCATCCACCAAAAATCGGATCTCTTGAGCATTGCCTTCCGGGTTTGGCGCATCCTTAACTGGGGCCGCTCTCACGAGCAGGGTTTCAACAGCCTTTGGTCCTTCAGTCGGCATTGGTGGTGCATTTTGATCTATTGCAAGAGGGATATCTCCCGACTGTGAACGAAATTGAATGGTTGCAATGGACGCCTGTGGGAGTGAATATGCCATTGAAAATGGACTGACATTGTCATCTGTAATTTTAATTTCGATGCGTTCAGTTTTGTCAATCTGCGCCGTGGCAACCCAGATACCATCCCCAGGGACATCTCCAGGTACAGCACCATCATCAGTGAAATCTGCACGCAAAGATCCAAGATTCAAAATGGGTTGTGCATATCGTTTTGCATCCCGATCATCAATCGCCACTCGCAATTCCATCGGTTCGGCGTGGACCATGGCACTGACCAACATCAACCAGGTCATTGGAGCTCCCATAACGACCACTCGGCATCAGAATGCGGAGGCGGCCCTAAAATATCTGAAAAGTACTGAATGGTTTCTAACTCACTGGTTGGTACAAGAATATAACGAAAACCCTTATCCAATATATCCCGAATGCTCCAAAGTGTTTCCACATCACCCACAAAACTCGGTCCAAACCGACCAGATAGAGCGTCAACCATTGGATTGCCATTAAACAATTGTGTGGCATTCTTGCCAGCCCTCCGATGTATCCCCCCCTCATGAACCGCTTTGTGGTGCTGCGTTTGTAAAAGGAGAGTCATACCGAGGTCATGCAAGTTTTCTCGTGCAACAGGTGCCGTGAAGACAGCGCCGTTGTCGGCTTGTTGTAAATATTCAATGACCTCACCCGTTGGCATTGCCGTAACGGGTACAGGCCATGGAATAGGAGACAGCAAAATAAGTTCGAAGAGGAATGCAAGTCCCCAAGCCCAATGCCGAGTCATTCGCCCCACCATTACTGACAGGGCCAACATAACAACAGTTGTGTATCGATAAGCATGAATGGCAGTAATGACAAATGGTGGAAAGAGATAAGCAATGGTTTGGGCCGGCAACGGAATCACCCAGTCTCCGAACTTTAAGACTGATTCACCCCATCTTAAATAAGGACCCAATGCAATGAGTACACTCACCACAGACATCCATGCAAATGGTCGAAGGCTAGAAGTCCAACGGTTCTTAAATATGCCAAAGAATAACAAGCCCAATGCGCATATTCCGAGGTAGACCGTACATGTGGTCCAGTATTCGAAAATCTCACCGTGAGGCATTGCAATTTGAGCTGGGATTTGGGCTTCAGAAAAATTGAACCAGTCGAAAAGACCAGCGTAGGAATCGGGTAAGGCTGAATCTTCACTCAACCAATCTTCCCTTCACGAAAAGGTGTCTCCTGCCCCATGCTTTAGGTGAAGCCATGCCACCGGAATCAAAAAGGAAAGGAAGCTGAGCATAGACATAACACCCGACTTCACGAGGGCAGAAGTTAATATCGGCTCAGAGTCCTTGGTGGCTCGATGAAGCATCTCGCAAAGGGTCACAATCATCAAAAAAAATGGATTGTAAGCAGACAGTGCCGTTGCTACTCCTGCCCAAACACCCAATACATACCCCAGCCTAAGTGTGGGTGCATCGAGTACTTTTCTCAAATAAACAAGGTACCAAACCACAGTTGATGCAGCCACAATTTCAGCAGTTCCATTGAGAACTTCATGGTGAAAAAAAGCCCCAGTCATGTATAGGACTCCCCCGGAGAAAGCCCCTCCCCAACTGCCACCAAGATCAGCGACCAAGCGACGGATACCCATTCCACCCATGACCAGTAAAAAAAGGATCCATAAATTGTAAAGCAAGACAGGAGAAATTGGAAACAGATATGCCAGTACAGGTGAAAGCAAGTCTGAACCATAGAGTTGCACCACATCAGCGCCATAAGGGTAAAAGATCATGGGCGTCACAATTTCAGCTGCATGGTTTTGAGCCCACCAATACACCCACACATGACACGCCACAGAAGCTTGTTCGTGACCAACCACTGTTTGCATGGGACTTAAGATCATTGGATATGTGGTGATGATTGCACACACAATGTACAGTAAACAAACCGTTTTCCAATGTTGAAGGCGATGGGTTACAGCTTCCACAGCACCGCCTCATCGTTCTCAAAATGGGGTGATCCCAGTTGTGCTTCAAGCATTCGTTGTATCACAGTGGCGTTTGCGGGTTCAAGAAGATTGAGATGAAGAACCACTCCCCAAAGCCCTTTCTCCAAAAGACGGTCTTTGGCACCTTCGAGGGCCTGAACTTTGACATCAGAAACCGCTGCCGCAAATTCACCTTGCCGAAATTGCTCTGCTTCGACGACCCGTTCACCAATGGGATCGCGACTGTCTTGTGCAGAAACCCAGTGAACCAAGGGTTCATGAGTGACGATGCTCGACCATCCCGTCATCAACAGAGAATATGGAATGGGTTGCTCGTGGACCCGCTGCCAAAGCAAATATTGACCACGGGCATCATCCCCCATCGTGCGCGCAGGGAGTTCCAAAATGGCGCCTTTGTACTCATCAATAATACTCGGTGTTCTAATCTCGGTCAGTGAACACATTGGCGACGAAAACCAAACCACTTCAGCAACTAGAAGGCCGGCAAACAGAAGGCCATTCTGGCGACATGCAGCGGCGATAAACGGCAAAGAAGCAGCCACTAGGAGCATCATCCAACGGTGTGGGAGCCGCATCAAGTCAAAGACAGGAACATAAAGTAGTGCCCGATATGGAAGGGCTTCAAAAACAGGATTGCCACGAAAATGGAGAACCGGTCCCAATGAGAATGTGGCTGCCCCCAAAATTATTGTCCCAAAACAGAGTGCCCAGAAACGACTCTGTCGGTACAAAACCACCGAACCAATACCCATAAAGACAAGCGGAAGCCAACCCAAAAAGTCACTGTGCGACGCTGCATATTGAGAGCCAAAAAACCAAGCAAGCGGATCAGCACTAAATGAAGCCAAAGCCCTCGGGTGAGACATCATGTAATCGGTCATGGTGAGACCACGAAATAGTTCATTTCCAGAAATCAAAATTCGACCGTACCAGATGGCAAATGGCGCAATACATGCCAGACAAATCGAGACGGGCTTGAATGCTGCCCAAACCAACTTGCCCGTCCAGAATCGACTTTTGTAAATCGAATGACCCACAAGAACAAGCCCAACATAGACGCCATAATACCACGATAAAAGTCCAGAGATTGCCGCCACAATACCCACTCTCCATGCCCAATTTGGATGGGGCTTACTCAACATGTATAAAAACAAAGGAATGGTCCATGCAGAAGCCGTTTCCGCTTCTCCTGACACCAGTTGAGAAATAAAAATGGGTGACAAGCCCATTGCAAGACCTGCAACCAGACCAGACCCAAACTGACGGCCAAGCAACCAACCAGCCCACAGAGTCAAAGTAAATTGAGTGAGCAACGCAAGGTTATAAGCGGTCACCCGTCCAAGCCAAAACCATGGCAATGCAAAGAGCATGCCCGAAATATCTGGCGGCATGATTCGCCCACCATCGGGAAAGTTCCATCCCCGAGCCACAGTTGTCCATTGATCAAGCAAAAAGAGGTGATCAAACAGATCCCGAGTAGAGTCTCCAATGGCATACTCTCCGCCGAGCAAGGCACCAACCGGGAAGAGCCATGCAACCGTAACCCATCCCAGGATGAGTGTAACGGCGAGTTCAGTCAGCTCATTCTTGCGCATCGTTGGCATCCCCTGATTGGGGATCCACATTTGGGTTGTCAGCAGGCAACGCACCAACAGGTGGGTTGTCTTGAGGGACATCGAGTGGCTGGTCGGCAATCTCAGTTTCCTCTCCAGAAGGACTTGGCACCCCTTCAGGTGGAGGTTCGGTAATATTCGGATCAATGGGCGCCTGTGATGTTCCTACTCCTGAACTTTGGCCAGGGGGCTTCAGTTCAAAGGCTTCTTTCACTGTGGCACCAATGCGAATGGGAACACTCAGTCCTGAGACATTGTCAGTTCCTATTTCAAAGAATTCGGTGCGGCCTTGAGGGTCATTTTCTGAGGGGCCATTTCCGTCAGTATCGATAAAGGCAAACAACCAAACAGCCTCTAAATCTGAGGGCACATCGATGGCGAACTCTCCAGGCTTCGTACATTCAAATCCAAATACCGCTTTCTGCGCTTCGTTGGAAACCACATCGATGAGGTAGGAGCCATTTTGCTCAGAATTAAAATCAATGGTACCACTCAATGTCACTGTGTCGATGTCCTGAGTCGCACCAGCCCAAAATCGAGTTGGACCGCAACCAAGCTCATTTCGAGGCACATCAACGGCCTCAGTGGTTGCAGGAGGTGCCCCTTCTGATGGACCATCGCCATTAGAAACACTCGGATTACGGTTTTGCATGGCATCTGATGCAGATGGCGTGGGATCAGGCACGGGGATTTGAGGAACCTCACCAATGGGCATGGGTTCTTCACAAGAGAAAGTCAAAAGAAGTGAGAAGACAAACATGATAATATCTCCAATACAATCACTGTATCGCTTTTGAGACAATCGTGCCCATGACACGCAATCGCCTTTTCCAATTTTTAAGTATATTTTTCGGTATTGGAATACTGTGTGCAATTGAATTATTGCTCCGTGTCAATGGTACTTTCGCACACACGGTTCTTTCTCCAACACTCCCAAGTGACTGGAAAATCTCAGGCATTCCTGCAGCCGGACAGCCCCAAAGCACCATGCTTGTCAGAGATGGCAATACAATTCACTTGAGCCAGATGGCAAAAAGCCATATGAAAACGCCCTCTTTTGAACTTGAACCGGAAACCAGAAGAATTTTTACCTTTGGTGGTTCAGCCACACTTGGTGTACCAGTTGAAGATCAACCCGAACAAACCTTTCCCGGACAACTCAGTGCGCTTCTGGCACAAGTGGGTGTCCCAAATGAAACGCTTTATCTAGGGGGAGCGTCTTTTGGCTCAGATCATGTCAATGTTTTGGCCAATGAGGTCAAATCGCTTTCCCCTTCTGCACTCTTAATCTACAGTGGCAACAATGAATATTTTAATTTTGGTTTGGCACTAAGTCAGGAAAACCCACGCTATCAGACCGGAAAAATATATGTTCAATCTTTACACACCGTGCGGCTGTTAAACCACTTGTTTGGAAGGGGTCCGACGCAACTTACTATCTCGTACGAACAAATTAAGTTTGAACAAGACATAAAACTGGCTGAACTGATACAGGGCGTCCTTTACAATGAACCAAACTCAATCATATGGGAAGATGGCTTAGCTGTGAGAAATGACAGCATCACGCAAACCGTTGCCAATCGGTTTAAAAACAATCTTCGATCTGTTCTAGATGCCTACCCAGGACAGACCGTCATCATTGGTGAAGTCCCACCAAACCTTTTTGAACCTCCTTGGCTGAGCCTCCACCATCCAGACACATCACAGTCTACGCAATCAGCATTTACCGAACGAACCAGCAGTATTCAATTTCTACCTTGTGAAGATGCAATCCATGAATGGGAAAAGCTCATTCAGATGGATGCTTGGCGTGCAGATGCATGGTATGGACTTGGCGTGTGTCAACATGAACTCGGACTCGAGTACGAAACTTCACTTCGAAACGCCTTAGAACTAGACATGAACCCTGGACGGCCAACGGCTGCGCTCAATGCCGTTTTGACTGAACTTGATGGTGCGGATGTCATTCGTTTTTCAGCATTTGAGGACACCAATGATTTTGGGCGTTCGCTCTTTCACGACAGCTGTCATTTGACACCCGAAGGATATGGCACTGTTGCCAAAGACTTCAGGAATGCCCTCATTGCTCAAGGTTGGGCCTTTTGACTGGGATACAGAGGACCTCATTGGGCGCCAACTGATCTCCGACTTTCACAATTTGATTCGTCATTTGACACACCCCAGACACTTCTATTGGATAGGGCTTGCGACCCATGTTGAGCATGAAGTGCCAATCGACTTGGCCTTCGCGGACAAAATGAAGCAAAGATGTGGGTGTTTCGTGCCACTTTAAAGACGCAGTCACCCAGTCAGGGTTTGACTGACGAAGCTGAATGAGTTTTCGAGTCCAATTCCAAATAGACTCCGAATCATTTTGCTGCTGAACACAATGACTGACAATCGACTCTGGATTGAGTGGAAGCCAGGGTTCACCCTCCGTAAACCCAGCGTGTGTGCTTGAGTCCCAATACAATGGTGTTCGACAACCATCCCTACCCTTGAAAAATGGCCAATATTTTTTCCCGGGGGGGTCTTTGATATCTCGTCTTTTTAAACGGCCATCCCTCATTCCAAGCTCATCACCATTGTACAAAACAGGCACACCTGGAAGCATAAACAGCAAAGCCAACGCCCCTTTGACGGCAGTTTTTCCCCAACGGGTTGCTAACCTTGGAAAATCATGATTGGATAAAGCCCAAACAGGCAATTGCCCCTCATCGAGTTGCAATATCCATGCATCGATGGCTTCTTTAAATGCATCACAAGACCACTTCGAATGAAGTAAACGAAAGTGGAAAGCCCCATGAAGCGCATATGGATTCACATATTTTGCGGCGTTGTCATATTGAAAAGCTTCATCGAGGGTTTCGCCAAGCAGAACGGCATCATATTGGTCAGCAACGATTCTCATTTCATTTAAATAGCCGTGTAAGTCAAGGACATCTCTGTCGTTGACATGCATTTGTCCTATGTAGGGGTACGCATGACCCAACAATCTCCGCCACCAAATCGGGTTGGGAGGATTATCAGGATAATGGATGGCCTTTGCATAACAATTAAAAACATCCAGTCGAAAACCTGAAATCCCAAGTTCAAACCAAAACCTCAAGACAGAAAGAATGGCTTCTCGGACTTCGGGATTGCGCCAGTTGAGATCGGGTTGCTGAGAGGCAAAGGAGTGAAGATAGTACATGCCATTGCTTGGGTGTAAGCTCCAAGCTGAACCACCGAAAACCGAACCCCAATTGTTTGGTACAGTGTCACACCAGTGATACCACGAGTGCTTTCTGTGTGTTGGGTCGAGGCTGTCTAAAAACCACGGATGTAAATTTGATGTGTGATTGAATACTCCATCCATCATCACTCGAATACCACGAGACTTTGCCGCATTTATTAGATCTTTTAATTGTTCCAATGTACCAAAAACAGGGTCCACTTCCACATAATCAGAGACATCATATCCAAAATCATTTTGAGGTGACGGATAGACAGGAGACAACCATAGAGCAGTCACACCTAACCGATCCAAAATTGGAAGCCGACGGATAATTCCATTGATGTCACCGACACCATCTCCATTGGAGTCTTGAAAGCTTCTTGGATAGATTTGGTACACCACAGATGTTGGCCACCAGGAAGCCATCATTTCCTCACCGCAAATGTCTACATAAAAAATGGTGATGACATGAAAATGGCCATCCACAAATATCATCCTAATGCAATGTGAGGAGTTATCAATAGTCCAACAAAGCGCAAGAAGCACAAATGACAACACTGACCACATAGATTGTTCGAGTTGACAATTGGTTTTCGCCAAAATTGTATGGCTGTACAACAGACGATTCAGAGACTATATGTGATTGATTCATTCTGTAGCTTGAAACCAATGTCGATTGTTGCCGCAGACAGAGAGAATAAATTGCCAGACGAAAAAACACCCATAATTCCTTATCAGTTCAGTCAAACAACAGCTCGACTATTGCTTCGGCCTTTGAACATGAATGATCACCCAATCTGGAAAGAAACGCAAATCAACCTCCCGCAGTCGAACAATCCATGGGCCATTCAACCCACCCCCAAAGAGAACCTTACTCGGAAACATTTTCGGCAATTGCTAGAGGCCAAACGGCTTGATTGGGGCTTAGACCGAAGCTATTATTTTGCAGCATTTGAGCAAAGTACGCACCAATGGATAGGACAAATTTCTTTGATGGACATTTCAAGAGCCATTTTTCAAAATGCCTATATCGGCTACACCATTCACACCCCATACTGGCGAAGAGGCTATGGAACTGAAATGCTTAATGCGGCCATAAAAATAGCATTTAGCACATTGAAATTGCACCGTGTGGAAGCAGGTATCTCCCCAAAAAACATCCCCTCTATACGATTGGTGGAGAAAGTTGGATTTCGCTTTGAAGGACTTAGTCGAAAAAGACTTTTTTTTGATGGTCAATGGTGTGACATGAACATCTATGCATTAACCTCCGAAGAGGTTTGACTCGATGTGAACTTATTTGGGACGGTACACTGGAATTATTGCCGTAAACTTGTCTTCTGAGGTAGAATATTGTCATCCCACCTCCCTTCTCCCCCTTCACAATCGAAAATACACATACAGTGACGGTCCCCAGCCCTAAATTTGGTCCATTTGCCGGTGTCTTTACGCCGACAGTTATTACCATCCTCGGAGTCATTATGTATCTCCGTGAAGGATGGGTCGTTGGTCATGCAGGTTTGGGCGGAGCATGGCTGATCATTGCAGCATCAATCACAATTGCTGCATGTACAGGTTTGTCGTTGTCTTCCATCGCCACAAACACACAGATAAAGGCTGGTGGGGCCTATGCCATCATTGCTCGATCTCTCGGTCTTGAAATTGGGACGACCGTTGGACTAGCGCTTTATTTTGCACAAACCTTGGCCATCACAATGTACATATTTGGGTTTCGAGAGGGCTGGTTATCCATCTTTCCGACGCATGATCCACTTATGATAGACATCTTTTTATTTATAAGTATTGGAATCATTGCGATCAAGTCCGCCAAGCTGTCTTTTCAGCTTCAATATGTGGTCATGGGCGTGACGGTGTTGAGCATTGTGATAGCAGCTTTTGGTCCGTGGCGATCCTCACCAGCAGAGATTGTTTGGTGGGGCCTAAGTTCCAATCATAGCCCACATGGATTTTGGACTTTGTTTGCTGTCTTTTTTCCAGCAGTAACCGGAGTAATGGCAGGAGCAGCCATGTCAGGGGAACTGAAGGACCCCTCCCGTGCAATACCTCAAGGCACACTCAGTGCCATTGCTGTTTCGGGTGTCATTTATTTTGCACTGGCCTACATTCTCTCTCGAATGGGTTCACCCGAACAGCTCATACAAAATACCGACATCCTCACACAGAGATGTGCCTGGCCATGGTTTATGCAATTCGCAATTTTGTGTGCCACTGCGTCATCTGCACTCGCCACACTTGTGGGTGCCCCCCGAATAATCCAAGCCGTCGCCATGGATGAAAGCATTCCAATGTCAAATTGGTTGAAAGAGCGTGCAAGTGATGGCGAACCCAGAAATGCCACTTTTCTCACCGCAGGAATAGCCTTAATTGCGTTAAGCCTTAGAGACCTCAATTCCATTGCACCATTGATTACGATCTGCTTCTTATGCACCTATGCAATGATAAATGGTGTCGTTGTCATCGAACAAGGTCTTGGGTTGGTAAACTTTAGACCACGGATTCGAATTCCTATACTTGTTCCGGCGATTGGATTTACGGGGTCAGTGGTGGCCATGTTGGTCATCAAACCGGCTTTGAGCCTCAGCACACTTGGATTGATGATACTTTTATACGACTGGATGAGCCGTCAGGAGCGTCGAGAAGATCAAGCCGATGTTCGAGGGAACCTATTTGTCGCACTCGCCCAGTGGGCGGCCATAAGAGCCGACTCATTGCCGCGTTCTGAAGCAAGAGCATGGCGTCCATACCCGATGGTACCGATAATAGACTCCTCTTTGGAAAGCACCAAACTGGCAACGGATCTGCTTTCTGCAGGAGATAGGTTGAACCTTGTTGAACTTATTCCACGGACTTCTACATCGATAGACTTAACAGAAATCAATCAAACCATAGAAGCAGCAGGCCTTAATCACTCACACACTGTGATACACTATACGCATAGAGACCTTGCACTTGGAACCACCATACAAGCTTTAAGGGGGAGCTTCTTTCGACCCAACATTTTGTGTTTGTCATTGGAAACATTGTGGTCAGCAGACGAACTCAATCACATTGTCCAAACAGCGCGGCAAGCACAAATGGGCTTGGTGCTTCAAGCAAAAGGTCAAGATTTGACTGAGTCATCCTCTTTTCTCAATGTGTGGATCCGTCCACAATCACCGAAGTGGGACATGACTTCAACTGTCGGCAGCATGGACTTGGCCATTTTAATTGCACTGCGCCTTTCAAATCAACTCAACTATCAAATCCGGCTAATTTCAACCATTCCAAATATGGAAGAATACGAAAAGGGTCGACACTTTCTGGCTCAAGTAATAGAAAAGGGAAGACTAAGTAGACGGACTGAAATTCAACTGGTCGTGGGGCATTTCCAAACCGCACAGAAAACAGTTCCAACTGCTGCAGCACAAATCTTTGGGCTTTCTGAAAGTGCCATTCATCAAAGTGCGCAGGCCATTTGTAAGACTTCTAAGGGCAGAATTTTATTTGTTCAAGGAAGTGGTCAAGAAAGCGTTCTTGACTAACGCCATTGGATGCTTAATTTTCAGTGGTTTTAATCTTCAAATTAGGATAAAATGAAAGTTAGACTATGCTGAATCCTTCGCAAAAAATTCGTGCTCACTGTACTCGAACGACAAGCACCGGCAGCCAAACCGGTACCCTTGTCATTCAAGGTGACCGGTTGCGGTTTCATTGCGACCCTCCATTACTCAGGTCTGACTTCATCCCACTTCACTCGATTTCAAATGTTCGATTTGACGGAAACAAACTGACCGTATGGATGCCACGGCAAATACATTATCAAACCGACAGAGGCTCTCTGAAAGACATTTACATTGCTATCCACCAGCACATTAACAAAGAAGATTCAGAAACGGTGGACTTTAATGAGCTTCTTTTGTTTGGCCCAGCTCAGTCTCAAGGAATTCAAGGTACCATCCATTTGACTACCTCTGAACTGCGATTTTATGCGAATAAACCAGATTCCCACATTGGCGTTCCTCTTCAAGACATCGATGAGGTCAAGCTGTCCCACAACATCTTGTCTTTGGGCAGTTCAGTTGAAATCAGGTTTGGCACACATAGCCATACTTTCACCGGAGCCAATGCCAATAAGCTGTACGGATTTCTAATGGCCATTGGCTATGGTGGTGAACGGCTAAGCATACCTCTGTTCTTTTGGGAATGTCTGTACAAAGCTGGACTAATGGAATGGAATGTCATGTGCGTTCTAACAGACGAAGCCTTGATGGTGGTTCCGACAAATCCCTATTTCGGGGCATTTAGTGGACAAGGATTTCTCATTCCGCACAATGAAGTATGCCAAATTGATTACAATTCAAAAACCGCAAAAATTACACTCCTATCCGGAGATGAAGTTTCACTTCGTGCGGAGTACGCAACCAACCGATTTAAAAAACTCGCTGAGACATTGTGCCAGTGGCAAAGCCCAAGTCTACAGGTGGGAACTTCACAATCTCACAAACTTAAGAATCAATATTTGAAATCCCTTGTGAGTTCTCTCGAACTAAATCACTTTTTACTGGGTGCTTGTGGGAGATTGCATGCTGCAAAACCAATGGTTTTGGGATGGCTGGCACTTACAGGGACTGAACTCATATTTATACCTCGAAACAAAGACATCGAAATCGAGCGGTTTTCACTTGACACAATATGCCGGAATGATGAATTTGATACCCCTTTGCACTATCTGGCGCTCCGCATCAATAATGAAACGGTCGCTTTTGCGATGGCCGGCGGGAAAGATTATTTGGATGCATTCTTCAACTCTTTTCAGCCACCAAGGCGCTACCTCAAATGGCCTGAATTCAGGGGAATCATCAAGCAGGTTCGCCAAAACAACACACCTGTTGTAATTATCACGGAAAAAGGCCCCATCATCAGCCAATTTGATCATCAAAATGGTCTCGTATTACAGGTGCGCATAGAAGATTCTCCTTCGTTAAGTCAACTCAAGTACATTTCATTAAAGTTCGATACCTCAGATGGAACTTACAACTTCAGCTGTAAAGTCGTAGAAACCTTCGATCTCGCTGACACACAAACCCGTTTAATTACACTCCATCCCCCAGAACAAGCCGCATTTTACAACCTTCGTTCAGCCATTCGCATTGATTTCAATGAGTTTGTTACAGCATTAAGAATAGATCTCAGCGACAAGCAAGAAACCATCAGAGGACTTCTGCGAAATCTCTCAGAGTCCGGATGTGGCATCGAAGCCAAAGCCAATCTAAATCATCAGGAAAGCTTATTGATTTCCTTCCCATCAACGGCCATCCCTCTTGAAATCATTGGAACCGTTGTAAACATCAGACAGTCCAACAGTCCGGGGTACAAATATTTTGGGATTCAATTTTCCGAAGATACCCCTCGAAATCGCCGCCGAATCAATCAGTTTATTCTCAGATTTCAAGCCCTTGATACTGAGGAAGACGAAACTGCCGTTGAGGGTTGATTCGGTATAGGAGCGCAACATGAATTACATCATCATTTTCAGTCACCTGTTCTTTGCAGATGAGTTTGATCTCGGACCAGATT
>JAYYJC010000342.1:0-6373 GCA_036146655.1 Myxococcota bacterium
ACCCGTTCGATTGCTGGATGGGATTTTAACCGCTTGGCCAGTTCCACTGCATTGGCTTGTGCTGCCTTTACTCGAAGTGGCAATGTTTGTAGGCCACGGTGTAAATTGTAGGCAGCAATGGGATGAAGATTTGCTCCCGTCAGGATTCGGACTTGGCGCAGCCGAGCGGCCCACTCTTCGTTGCATGCCACAATGCCAGCCATGATGTCCCCGTGACCTCCTATAAATTTTGTACACGAATGCAATACCAAGGTGGCCCCATGATGGATGGGGTTTTGAAGCACAGGCGTGGCAAAAGTGGAGTCGACCAAAACCGGAACACCTTGGGCTTGATCGACGACATGTGCAATGTCAACCAAAGTAACCGTTGGGTTTGCAGGGGTCTCACACAAGATCATTGCTGTATCGGGTCGAATGTGATCAGCGACGGTATCCACTGTGGCCCATGACACCTCTAAGCCAAGCAAACCAGAACACAAGAGATGGTCAGTGCCACCATAAATGGGACGCACTGCAATGACATGTTGACCGACCATTTTTGCAGCCAAGAGTGCGGCTGTGACCGCTGCCATGCCAGATGAAAACGACACAGAGGCTTCTGCACTTTCGAGCTCAGCGAGCGCTTCTTCAAACCTTGAAACTGTTGGATTGTGAAGCCGCTGATAAACAAAAGATCCTTTAGGCCTTCCTCCTTCAGCCATTGCGTCAATGCTCTGGGTAGCCGCTGCGAGGTCCTGTGTTTTATAGGTTGTGGACAAGTCGATAGGGGGAACATGTGCCTGTCCCAAGTTTTTACGGCCAGTGTGAACGGCGAGTGTGGTCGGTTTCATTTTTCACCCCTATTTTGTTATAATAAGATAAAACAGTATAGAATTTGGTATACTAATTGTCTATCGAATAAAATACGGAATTTAAGGGAAAAATAAGCCATGGACAGAATTGATGCGTCGATAATTTTACATTTGCAACAGAATGCACGATTGTCCAATAAAGAGTTGGCTTCTGCAGTTGGTTTGTCTCCTTCTGCATGTTTGGAGCGTGTCCGCCGTTTGCAACGGGAAGGGGTATTGAGTGGTTTTCATGCTGAGGTGAATCCGGCAGAACTTGGGATCGGTCTGCAAGCCTTTGTATCTGTTCGTCTTCAAAAGCATTCGAGAGATGTTGTGGATGCTTTTCGGGCACATGTGGTGACATTGCCCGAAACCGTTGCTGTGTATCATGTGGCTGGAGAGTCCGACTTTCTTGTTCATGTGGCTGTTCGAGATGCCGAACACCTTCGCAATCTAACATTGGACGGCTTTACTACTCGCACAGAGGTTGCCCGCCTGAATACGGCTTTGATTTATGAGCATGCCATGAACTTTCGGTTGCCCAACTATCAAATTGAAGATTAGACCAATGGCCATACACATGGCACTTGCTCATTGCCTTATGTCTCCCGAGAAATGTTCGACTCATGCTTGGCTTCTAATATCCGTCGAACAAAAGTTTAATGTGAGCACTTTTGAACTCACACCAATGGTAAAGATTAGAAATGTGTGGTAGATTTCCTTACAACCAACTGCGGCCATTTCGTCTAGTTCTTCCTAATTTAACCGCTGCGGAATAGCGCACAACAAGGACAATCCATGCCTACTTATGTCACAGCTACAGTCAAGGTCAAAGACCCTGAAAAGCTTCAAATCTATCTTTCTCAATTGCCTTCTACAATGGCTCCCTTTGGTGGAAAGCCCGTTTGCCGTGGAAAAGCCGTCAAGGCACTGCATGGTTCAGCCGATTTCCACATCATGGCCACATTTGAGTTCGCTGACCAAGACAAGGCCGAAGCCTGGTACAACTCAGCTGCCTATCAAGCCCTTGTGCCAAACCGTGACGAGGCGATTGACGGTCAGATTGTGATTGTACAGGGATAGTGTCTGATTGGCCTTTGGCCATTTTCTGATGAATGTCCGTTTCAATGTCAAAGTGCCACTCACTGAATGGCACTTTAAATCCATGTATTTTCGCTTGTTTTAGAGTGATATTTCTTTGAGAAGATTTCTGCTCCAATGAAGACCAATGATCAATGAATCTCAGTTTGGGCGAGCGAACCATCGTGTGTATTGCTCCGAGGCCACCGCATTTGACAAGACACGCAATCAGTCCCTTTTTGAAAAGCCATGGCTCGATCATTTTCTGTCATTGCTCACGCCAAATGCCCGACTGCTCGATTTGGGCTGTGGCAGTGGTCGCCCAATTGCCCGGTATTTGATAGATCAGGGGCACCAGCTCACAGGCCTTGATTTTTCGCCAGACATGATTGGTTTGGCTCGGTCCTATTTTCCGACGCATGAATGGATTGTCGGAGACATGAGACATCCACCGCAAACCAACCGCTATGATGGCGTGATCAGCTGGGATGGCTTCTTCCATCTCAATGCATCAGAGCAACGGCAGTCATTGCCATTGTGGTGTGAGCTTCTCAAACCCAGTGGGGCGCTGCTGCTGACCATTGGGCATGAGGCCGGGGAGGTGACCGGAACCGTCAATGGAAAGACGGTCTATCATGCGAGCCTCTCCATTGAAGAATACTGTGAGATGCTCAACCACTGTGGCTTAAATGTTGTGGCTTTTACACTTCAATCCGCAGAATTGTATGGTCACAGTGTCCTCTTGGCTCAAAAAAATTGAATACACAGGCGGTTGATTCCGTCTCTATTGTTTGGCTTGAAATTCTGACAACTCTGTCTCAACACTGTGGAACAGTTGTTGGGCTGAATACCGTTTTCTATTTCAATTAATGATTGTTCTTTCTGGGTTAATTGGAAATAAAATTTTTTGGAATCAAAATTGCAAATGTCTCAATCGAACCCCAACCTTTCGGAGGCATTATGCTTACTCTCTTCTTCTCAGTACTTTTTGCATGCTCAGACAAGCCAAACTCAGACGGTCCAGACGACCAAAATGACATCCCAGCCTATTTCAATCAATCCTTGGTGCTTGTTGAGGCTGACAACTTTGAACCGGTTTCCGACACCATCGAAATCTCGTTTGAATCCGTTGAACCAGATGAAATGGTCTTCCAAGAATCCCAGCTCATGAACTTCTCTGGGTCATGCAATGTGCTCTTTGCGACCTACTACCTTGAAGACACCACCTTTGTGATGACTGGTCTTGGTTCCTCCTATATGCTCTGTGAAGATGAATTTATGGAAGAGGACCAATGGTTGTCGAGTTTCTTCGACAGTGAGCCAGAATTCTTCTACGAGAATGGCCAAGTGATCTTTGAAGGAGAAGATTCAACCTTGGTCTTCGAGGTGGCAGAAGCGACTCCAGATTCAGATTTGGTGGACACAGAATGGTCCGTAAACGGATATGAAACAGATGGCATTGCCGTTGGAATCATGTTTGATGTGGCTCCTTCATTTGTTCTACACTCTGATCAATCTTTCACCTTGGAAACCGGGTGCAATTCCGCCATGGGAAGCTACGAGCAGTCTGGTGATGAGATTGTGGTGAGCCTCGACGCCATGACAGATGCAATCTGCTCTGATGAGCTTTCACAAGAGGGAGAAGATTTGGTTCTCAGTGTCTTCGACGGGTCGCCCTTGACTGTTGAATTGTTTGGTCCAAATTTAAGTCTCATCCATGCGGCTGCAGGATTGACCTTGACAGCGTCAGCAGAGTAAGGCTTAGGTTTGTGATTCTCGCTTGAGCAGCTGCTCAAGCGAGTTTCGTTTTTAGTCGCGGTGCTCTTGTTTCCAATCGAGCAGCATGTCCGTGTCTACCCCACTGCCACCGCAGATGATGACCACAATGTGCCGTGCTTTTTGAATGGCTGGATGAGGCTGGGAGAGGGCGGCATAGGCTGCTCCACATGCGGGTTCTACGAGCACCCTTTGAGAATCGGCAAGCTGAATGCAGGCTTGTATGGCCTCCGTATCCGAGACCAAGACGCTGTGAATGGGGTGGTTTTGGGTCCATTCAAAGGCTTTTTGAGCCACCATTTTTGCGCCCAAAGTTTTCGCAATACTGGTGATCTCCGATATCGCCACTCTGGTACCCGCCTCGACCGACGCTCTTAAAGAGGCCGCACCTGTGGTTTCGACTGCCATCACCTCGACATCCTGCCAGCCGTGCTGGTAAAGGCCCTCCATCATTCCACAGAGCAGACCTCCGCCCCCCACGGAACAGATCACCAAATCTGGTTTTGGCCCCTGCCGTTTGAGCTCACCCACAATGCTGGCATGGCCTTTCCAAATCAAAGGGTCGTCAAATGGATGAATGTAGGCGACATGGTTGCGTTCAGCGATCTGCCTGGCATGAACATCGGCTTCATCCCACACCGACCCATGAGCTGTGACCTCTGCCCCAAGACCTCTGAGCATCTGTCGGATCTTCTCTGAGGTGGTGTGCGGGACCACAATGTGGACCGGTCGTTTTATTATGCGGCCAGCATGCGCCACTGCGAGTCCTGCATTTCCACCTGAAGAGCACACAAAGGCTTGTGCGCCTTTTGCCGCAGACTGCTCACAGAGGAGTCCGATGCCTCTGATTTTGAATGAGCCGCTGGGCTGAGCACAGTCCATTTTAAGGAAGACTTGCGTTTGACCGGTGGAGCGATGATGATCTCGTCTTAAAGGGGTGCGAATGTGAAGCATTTTTATGGAACAGCGTAGGTGATGATGACCTCACCGTTGCCATTTTGAATGCCTGAGAGGGTATTGGTGTTGGTGCTGTCAGGCCAGCCGATGTAGCTCGACCCGCCGCCGCCTGGTGCAAAACTGCCTGCACCACCACCGTACCAGCCGCCGCCACCAGCACCACATGCCGCTGAATCATGCCAGCATGCACCGCCTTGACCGAAACTTCCATTTTGATTGGGATAGCTGCTTCCACAGCATTGGTAGGCAACTCCGCCAGCGGTTTGACTTCCGCCAGTTCCATTAGCTACATTTCCATTGTTGCTGATCGGGGTTGCACCATCTTCACCGTTAAGGCCTCCACCGCCCCCGCCGGGACCAGGGCCCCAATCTGATGAGCCTCCGCCGCCGCCTCCGCCAGCAACAATCATGCGCTCATTGAGTCCATAAGGGGAAATTCGCACATCAGTGGCGCCTCCACCGGTGCCTGACAGTTGTGAGGAACCACAGCATTCGTTGACGCTTCCACCGCCATTGTAGCCGCCAGCACCATAGCTGTTGTGGCTTGATCCGGCACCCCCAACATAGATTTCGAGGGTTTCACCAGGAATGACTGGAATTGTGGCCTCAGCAAAACCACCGTAACCACCAAGGACACCGTTGTGACCATCTCCGCCTTTCGCGCCATAGGCCTGAATGTGAATGAACTCCACATTGCTAGGAACCACGAATGTCTGCGCATCACCGGTATAACTATAGACAATGCTGCTCTCACAGCCATCTGGAATACCATTGTTGTTGCTGTCTAGGTTGTCGTCAAAACCGGGACACATGTCATCTGCATCTGGAACGCCATCGCCATCAGAATCTGATTGGGTAATCATGATGGTTGCTGAGTTTCCCCCCCCTTGATCGGTGCCATCCGTTGGGGTGACGAGGCAAAGCCAATCCTCTCCTTCTGTGGTTTCTGTTGAGGAGATGGTACTGCTTGTAAATGAGGTTGGTGAGCCGTTGACAAACCACAGGTAAGTATAGGTCACACTGTCTAGATCTGCATCACTCGAAGGAGCGGTCACCTGACACTCTAGATCCTCGCTTTCATCTGCAGGTGATGGCGAAATAGCGACTGAGGGTGGGGTTGGAGGGGTGTTGTAAATGGTCTGGCTGCTCGAGATCAGCGGAACGCCATTGTCAATGCCATCATTGGGTGTCACCACAACATAGACATCGTCATCTCTATTGAAAAAGGTGCCACTCAATGTCGGTGTTGGACTGGACTGAACCATCGAATCTGAGCCATTTAAGACCGATATGACATGCCATTCATAAAGTCCTGTGATGGTTTGATTGGTGTCTTGATCCGAGAAGGTGGGGGTGGCCGTGATGGTGTCGTTTGTGTAGACGGTGGTCGGTGAAAGCGCAATGGCGTTAACCATAGGCGCTCGATTTTCAACAGTCACCGTATCAAAATCCGTTGCGGAAAGGCCATTACTGTCTGTGACGGATGCTGAACAGACCACATCTGTACCGGATACAGCACCCAAACCGGCAAGGTTTAATGTGCTTCCTATTCCCACTGTATTGTTTCCGATGTACCAAGTCAGTGTTGGCGTGAGCGATTCGTTGGGATCTGATGCAATCGCAGTACATGTGAGGGTGGAGTCGTCAAAAACACCCGTGTTCGGTGTGATGGTAACGGTGTCAATGCTTGGGGGAGCGTTGATCATAAAACCGACCTCTGTAGTGGTGTT
>JAYYJC010000343.1:0-15664 GCA_036146655.1 Myxococcota bacterium
AAGTCATTGATTTGACACCGCTCTCCATTTACAACCCCTCTGATGTTCAGCAAAGCATTCAGGCCATGCGCGAAAAATACATTGAGAAGGGTTATTATCTTGTTGAGATTGAGCCCATTGTGACTGAAGTTGGGGACGATCTTATCGACCTTGAACTCAATGTAAGGGAAGGCCGAAAGGTCCTGATACAAAATGTAGACATCACAGGCAACGAGAACCTTGCAGACAATAAAATTACTCGTTTTATGCAGACCAAAAAAGCGGGATTGGTTCCTTGGCTCACCAGCTCTGGTACCTTTGATGAGTATGCGCTCAGTGATGATCAGCAAATCATTCGTTCGGTTTATCTTGAAGAGGGATATGTTGATGTTCAGGTTGGGAAACCCAGAACATTTCTGTCTTTAGACAAGAAACACATTCAGGTCAGTATTGATGTAGAAGAAGGTCCGCAATATGTACTTGGCGCCATTAAGACCTCAGGTGATTTCGTGACCGAAGAGGGCCTCACCAAAGAAGCCATTCGTCAAATCATCGAGGGTGACAACGCTAAGTTTCTCCAAGAGCGATTTAAAGATGCTCAAAAAGGACTTGAAGAAGGAGAAGTGCCTGAACCTGGTTGGGAGAAGCCAAAAAGACAATGGTTGGATTTTAGAACAGGTCATCCTGAGATTAAAACGGGAGACACTTTCAAACTGTCGCTTCTGCAAATAACGATGGGTGAGATTACAAAACTCTACGCCGATCAAGGGTATGCCTTTGTCAATGTTGTCCCAGTGACTGAGCCTGACCCAGAATCTGGAGTCGTTGACATCACTTTTGACATTCAAAAGGGGCAAAAGATGCGCATTGGTCGCATCGATATCACTGGAAATGACCCCACTTTCGACAAGGTCGTTCGGCGGGAAATACCCATCAATGAAGGAGACCTCTATTCGGGTTCGTCGCTGGATGAAGCGCGCATGCGACTTGAACGGCTCGGTTTCTTTGAAGAAATCAACATTTCAACGCCCCGTTCGAGTGAATCGGATACCCTGGATATGAAGGTTGATGTCTCTGAAAAGCCCACAGGTTCTTTCTCGGTTGGTGCCGGTTTTTCCAATCTTGAAAACTTTGTGTTTACAGCCAATATTTCCAAAAACAACTTTCTGGGTTTGGGCTATGTCATGTCAGTTGCTGCAAATGTGTCGAGTGCTCGACAGCAAGGCAATCTTCAACTGTTTGACCCTTACTTTCTTGACTCGCGCTGGACCTTCCGCCTTAATGGGTATTCTATTTCTCGACAGTTTATTGAAGATGAGTATCAGCGGGGAGGAACCATTGCATTTGGTCGGTATCTCGATAGAAGGGATGACATTCGCTTAGAGTTCGACTACACCTTTGAAGATACCGGTCTTACAAGTATTGATGCCTACAAACAACGGTTGATGGGTGGACAACTCTACCGCAATGGCTTGACCTCAACAGGAGGGCTATCTCTGCTTGCTGATAAGCGAAATAACCGCATAAATGCCACAAAAGGTGTGTATATGGTTGCCTCTGCCAATCTGTCGGGTGGTATACGCACCAGTGAAGAGGAACTGTTGCAACTCTTTGGTGGTGAGTTCAATTTCTATGAACTTCGACTTAACTTCAGAGCCTATCAACCACTTGATGAAAACCAACGGTTTATTTTTCGGTACAATGGAACACTTGGCCATTTGGGTTCAACCGACGGAACGATCATTCCCTACATCCATCGATACCGTGCTGGTGGTATCCAATCCGTGCGTGGTTATGATTGGTTTACACTTGGCCCGTTCGTCCGAGCATTTGGATACAAGACTTCTGCTCGAGCGGCCTTTGTTGGTTCTGATGACCCCACAGCTGCAGACGATCGCTTGGTGGTAGGGGGTACTGAAACTTGGATCAACAACTTCGAAATTGAGTCTCCCATCGTCAGACAAGCTGGGATTTCGACTGTGATTTTCTTTGATGCGGGTAATGCATTCGGTGACCCCTGGGGACAGGGTCGCATCAATGTTCAAGATCTTCGCTTTGCATACGGTATGGGCATCCGTTGGTTAAGCCCGATGGGCCCTCTCCGTTTCGAGTGGGGAGTTCCGGTTCGTCCATATCCAGATGAAAGAAAGATGGTTTTCGACTTTTCAATGGGCTCTCTATTTTAATCACGCCACAGTCAGGGCTATAATTCAGGTCTGATGTAAAAAAAACGAAATGCGTTTTTCTGGTGAGGGGTTATATGTAGCACCCTAGTCGTTTTAAGGAGCTTATTATGCGTTCTGTATTTGTCTTGATGGTCTCTCTATTCTTCTTTGCTTTTTCCACGGTCGCATGGGCCGGTGAGACCGCAGTAGTAGACTTTCAGCGTGCAATCAATGAGGTCAAAGAAGGAATCAAAGCCAAAGAGAAACTTGATTCTATGTATGCTCAGCGTCAACAGCAGATGACAGGACTTGAGCAGCAACTTCAAACCAAATACACCGAATATGAGCAGCAAAAAGCGTTGCTTTCGGACACTGCTCGAGCTCAGCGTGAGCAAGAGTTGATGGAACTCCAAGCACAAGCACAGCAGATGGCTTATCAAGCTGAAATGGAAATGCAAGAGGCCTATGCCAAAGAAATGGAAGCTTTGATTGTGAAGATGCGAGACATTGCGATTGAAATTGCAAAGGCAAAATCCTATGACATGGTTCTTGAAGCCACAGAGGGCGGCTTGGTATATCACTCTGACAAGATTCCAGACATCACGGATGAAGTGATCAAAAAATACGATGCCAAGTTCCCCGGATAAGCCTTTCACACAATCACATTCTGTTTCAGCAATTGCAGATTGGATCAATGGGCGTGTCGAGGGGGACGCCCATTTGTTAATTTCGGGTGTTTCCAGTCTGGCCCAAGCATCTTCTAGTGAACTGAGTTTCTTTAGCAATCGGCGGTATCACTCTGACTTTCTGGCAACAAAGGCTGGAGCCATCATTGTTTCGGAAAATGAAGTGGTTCCATCTGATTTTACGGTTATTCGGTGTGAGGATCCTTATGTGGGTTTTGCCGCTGTGGTTCAGCGCCTCTATCCGAAAGCTGTTAAGTCAGCATCAATCCACCCAATGGCGGT
This sequence comes from Myxococcota bacterium, assembly GCA_036146655.1. Classification (GTDB taxonomy): domain Bacteria; phylum Myxococcota_A; class UBA796; order UBA796; family UBA796; genus JAYYJC01. The sequence goes on from JAYYJC010000343.1 coordinate 3,113, forward strand.
CATCGATGACACAGCAACAATTGGAGAGGGAGTGCACATAGAGCCTTTCGTCTATGTGGCAGAAGGTGTACACATTGGCAATCAGACATGGATTGAGTCTGGTGCACGAATTGGTGCGCATGCCCAACTGGGTGTCGGATGCCACATCAAAGCCAATGCTGTGGTTGGAGAGGCTTGCATTCTGGGATCGGAAGTCATATTACAACCTGGAGCAGTGGTGGGTGCCGACGGTTTTGGTTTTGCCGGGGACTCAGAGAAGCTGCACAAAATTCCACAAGTGGGTCGGGTTCGCATTGGTGATGGTGTGGAGCTTGGGGCCCACACCTGCGTAGACCGCCCTGTATTTGGAGAAACCATTGTTCATTCAGGAGTCAAAACAGACAACTTTGTACAGGTGGGTCATTCCGCTGAGATTGGTGCTCACAGTTTATTGGTTGCTTACAGCGGCGTTGCGGGTTCAACCTACATTGGTCCTCGTAGTATTTTGGCGGCCAAAGCAGCCGTCTTAGGGCATTTGACTCTTGGGGCATCTGTCCATGTTGGGGCTGGGGCTGTGGTTCACCGAAATGTTGATTCTGACACACAGGTCAGTGGTTATCCTGCCATAGAACATCGAGAATGGCTTAGGCAATCGGCCATATTGAAGCGCTTACCTGAGATGAAGTCAGCAATCGACCGATTGAGCGGCAAAGGGCATTCGCAACTCAACCTCCTACCGCACCGTTATCCGTTTATCTTTCTTGACAAGGTGGTCACTTTGAATAGTCCAACAGATGGCCACGCCGTGAAGTGTTTGAGTAGATCTGAGCCTTATTTTCAGGGGCACTTTCCAGATCGTCCTATTTTTCCTGGTGTGCTTCAAATCGAAGCGATGGCTCAACTTTCAGGTTCCGTCGCACTTGGTCGGAAACTGAAGGATGGTGAGATTGTGATGCTTGCAGCTGTGGACCGTGTGCGCTTTCATCGGGCTGCCGTGCCGGGTGACCAACTCATTATCACTTGTGAACTTGTGCGACAGCTCAAAGACATGTACATTTATGATGCACAGATTAATTGCTCTGGTAAACTGGTATCCGCTGCTCGGATAACGGTCGCACATCAGATTATTGAGAAGACAACTTTGGAATAAAAGCATTGAGCAAAGTCAAAAATCTTTCGCGGCCTTGTTCTGCTGCCCACTTAACTTCATCATGATGCAAGGGGGTTTCAGATATGCCAGATGCGAGATTGGTGATGCACGAAATACCACAAATGTCTAGCCCAAGTTGATGGCCAGCAATGACTTCACAGACCGTAGACATCCCAACTGCATGTGCACCCATGTTCTTTGCCATTTGCACTTCCGCAGGGGTCTCATAGCTGGGGCCTAAAAATCCTGCGTATATTCCTTGATGTAAGATGATGCCCAATTCTCGAGCAGTCGTCTGTAGCAATGCGCCCATATCGGGATTGTAGGCAGCAGACATGTCTGGAAACCGTTCTCCATAGTCAGGATGATGAGGCCCAATAAGTGGATTTTGGCCTGTGAAGTTAATGTGGTCACTGATGTGCATTAATTCACTTGGTTGCATTTTTCGCCGGATGGAACCGGCTGCATTGGTGATGATAAGCTTTTCAACACCCCATTGGCGAATGGCTCGAACAGGATGAACGACTTCATCCACATGAAAACCTTCGTATAGGTGTGCTCTTCCAGAAAGAACCAATACATCAATGTCATGGCCAGGAAGTTGTCCAAGAATCATACACCCGCTGTGTCCTGATACTCGACCTGATGGAAAATGAGGGATCTCCGAGTATGGCTGTCGAATTGGGTTTTTTAGGCTATCACCAAATGCGCTCAATCCTGAACCAAGCACAATTGCAATCTTTGGCGGCACTTTGGCTATCTGTCTAAGGCTGTTGATCGACTCTTCAAGTAATCGTGGCGTATTGTCTTGCATGTCTTTAATCGTAGCCGACTAGGCTGATGCTTGTCAGTAATAATTTGATTGCGTCGTTGGCCCTTAAGACATGTCTAGCGTATTTTTCCTTCAACAAATGGCACTTCAAGTACTTTTTCGTGGTTGATGGGGCCATGGCCAAAATATCCACCCTCACCAAAGAGTTCACCGTGATCAGAGGTGATTGTCACATAGGTATTGGTTGGAAGGACATCAAAGAGCATCTCGATGGTCTCGTCAAGCTTTTCTATTACGAGGATTTGTCTTCTCTTGAGTTGGTCAAGTCTTGCTTGATTGAAGAATTGTGGCGTGCTGCTTGAGTGGATGGCTTGTCCTTTTCGAAGTGACTCATCGGCTTGCTTAAACACACCATGTACGCCGTGTATCCGTGGCCATTGGCTTTCAGGTTCTTCTGGAGGTGCATAGGGATAGTGCGTTTCACCGGTATTAAGTAAGTAAAAAGTGGGGCGATCTGGATGGAACTTCAACTTGGGAATCATGGCCCTTAAGTTGTTGTGTTGAGGCATCAGTTCAAACTCATCAAAGTCGCAAGCAAGTGGGGTGTGTGGGTTCAAAACAGGCATGCTGACGAGTGCTCTCGTGTGATAACCAAGTTGATTTCTTAAGTGTGCAGGCAGCCATAATCGCGGCGTCATCTCTGAAAAGGACAGTTCAGGGATGTTTAAGCGCGTATGAAATCGCCCCAAGTCTTCCTTGTAATACGTGCTTGCAAAGATGTGTTTTGGGGATGGATGGGGGAGCAGTCCCATCAACAAATTGTAGTGGGAGGGGGCGGTCCATGTCGCATAAGAATACCGCCTTTCTATTGGGCCAAGCCGTTTGAGCCATTTGGGTTTGGCAGCCATCATGGTATCGTATCGACACGAATCAAGGATTAGTAAAATATAATTGGATGCGCCTTTTGGAGGAGCAGGACGCAGATTGGGGTCGTCCTCTGTATGGGGTAATACAGTGTCTTTAAATTTGTTTTTGATTCGATTAAACAATGCCATACCCACTGCATAACCTTTCTCATTTGGCAGGGCCTTATTTATGAGATAATCATGTCGCGGAGGCCAATTATGTCGAAAATAGCAGCAGTCACTGGTGCAAACTCTGGCATTGGTAAAGAGATAGCTCGTGGCCTATTAGAAGCTGGCTACGATGTCCTAATGCTTTGTCGAAATCCACTTAAGGCCGAAGCTGCCAAAACTTGGCTGACTCATGTCACTGGACGAAGCAACATTGATATTGTCATCGTTGATTTGTCGTCTTTAAAGGACATCGTGCGGGTTTCTCAGGATTTGACTGAACAATACAGTCATTTAAATGTCTTGGTCAACAATGCGGGTTTGTATACAAATCACTATCAAGAGTCTGAAGACGGCTACGAACTGACATTCGCTGTCAATCATCTGGCTGTTCAGTTGCTTACTCAACAACTTCTCCCATTGCTTGAAGTTGGTTCAAAATCGGAGGCGGCCCGGGTGGTCAATGTGGCTTCAGAAGCGCATAGGCGGGGAAAGATAAACTGGAGCAATATTAACCTTAAAGGTGCATATGGCTCAATGGCAGCCTATTCACAGTCAAAAATGGCCAATATTCTTCATTCACTCCATTGCTCAAAGGCATTCAAAGCACACAATATCTTGTTCAATGCCTGTCATCCTGGCGTGGTGGCCACGAACTTTGCAAGTGGAGAAGGCGGTGCACTTGGAGTCTTGTTTAAATTGTTTAAGTGGGCAATGATTTCTCCTGAGAAGGGGGCTCAAACACCCCTGTTCCTTTCGATAGAACCTCTTCCTGAACCGAATACCGGCCGATACTACGATAAATGCAAGCCCAAACGGCCAAAAGCATTGGCATCTGATGAAGATGCTGCAAGTCGACCCTTTGCGCTGAGTGACCAACTCATACAAGATGCGTTGAAGGCAAACTAGTCAGCGAGTACGACATGGTCGGGTATGGAGGCCTTGAACAGCATCTTTGCAATCGAAATGCTTTCGTTGATGACTCCCTCGAGTGCGTCGTCCAGTCTTCCATTTATTCGAAGTCTCAATTCCCCATATTGGATGTCTGACTTTGGGATAGTTCTAAAGAGAAAGGTCAGTAGCTCTTTGACATTTTCATCATTCAAGATGATTTCAGCTCTTTCCGGATAGTCTGCGTATGCAGTTGCCACATTTCCGTAGTCAACACCTACTAGTGGAACCAAACCATCTGGTTTGGCATATTCACTTCCGATGAGTGTCAAGTCATGTGGGAACTCTGAGCCAAGAGATACTCTGATGTAAGTGCTCAAACCATCTGCTGTTATGAGATTGATTTTGATTTGATGTCCATCGATTTTTCCTCGGAGAGCAGGATAACCGTTACGGTCAGGCGGGCGAAGCTTCAATGTGTACTTGTCAGCCAGAGACTCCCATGCTCTGTTTACACAGTTATCAAGGGTTGTGACCAAGTAGAGAACCTTGTCTACCCAATCATCGAAATCATCGGTCTGAATGCCAATCTTCCTGAGTGAAACCATGCGGTTGTTGATTCGTGAGAGAGGGTGTGCATCAATCAATGCTGTGAGTGCATCACGAACTTCAGTATGGGACATTAAGTATCTTGTGGCATCTGGATCTTGAGTCAATGCCATCAAGTGCGGATCAAGTTCATCAGCAATGTTAGTGGGTTTGGATTCAGGTTCGATTTCAGACGCTTTGGCGGAATAGACAATGGGTCCAACATACAACCCTTCAGGCATTCCGTTTAGCAACTGGATGCGAAACTCTGTTTCGTCACGGGGCTCATGTTCGAGTGAGCCCAATCTTCTTGCGAAGATCTGTGCCACATACTTTCCATAAGTTCCATGCATGGCCATGCGGGCATACTGGGTTTCAGGATAAAATTCCCAATTTCGGGCTTTGGCCCAATTGGCCCATTCCTTTGGTGAAGTTGGAGAGTCAGACGAGGGAGGCAGTTCTTTAAATGAATCGACATTGACATCACTGTCCGAAGCTGATGTCTTGTCGTCTGAAGCGGAAGCAGAGGTGCCCTTGGTAGCATTCTTTATGTCTTCGCTACTGTTGCCCTTGGTTTCTTTACCGTCTGCATTGTAGGTGGTGATGGGCTTGTGGGCTTGATGACTCTCTGGATTTCTTGTGATTCTTTGGTCATCAAACAGTTCATCCTCAGATTTAGATTGAGCCGTCGCTTGAGCTTCTCCGTTATCACTGGGAGCCATCAGGATTATGCATATTATGATAACAAAGAGAATTACGAGAATGTGCAAGGTAACCGCCCAAACTGAGACGAATTGTGCTAGATGTGTACAGAGCGCCTAGCTGATTATAATTGATTTTGGAAGAAAACGAGAAATGCGGATTGGATATTACTTATTATTCTATGCTTTTTCCTGTGGAGGTGGCAAAGGAAATCTAGAAAGGGAAACTGATGTTGATCGTGATGGATACGCAGCCGAAGAGGACTGTGATGATGCCAATCCAAATGTATACCCTGGTGCCGATGAATATTGCGATGACATCGATAATGATTGTGATACCTTTATTGATGAGCCAGGTGCGATTGGTTCGGTACAATGGTTCCCTGATGCGGATGGTGACACTTACGGCGCAGTTGGCGAGGGGCGTTGGTCATGTGTGCAGCCTGATGGGTACACTTCGAATCAAACCGACTGTGATGACGAAAACGCCAATGTTAATCCAGGCGCAGATGAATTTTGTGATGACATTGACAATGACTGCGACGGCGTAACAGATGAAGATTCTGCGGGCGATGCCGAACTCTTTTACTATGATGCGGATGGCGATGGTTACGGAAATGCTTTTGTCTCCGCATACCAGTGTAGTGAAGGGGAAGGCTATGTCGCCAATGATCAAGATTGCAATGATTCTGATGACGATATCCATCCCAATGCGACAGAGATTTGTGACCAAAAAGACAATGACTGTGACGAGGCCATTGATGATTTGGACATGGATGTCATTGACCAGCTGACATGGTACCTAGACCTCGATGGAGATGGATTTGGTTCAGGCGGAGAGATCCTTGCTTGTGAAGTGCCTTTGCCTGGTATGGTAACAGACAATACGGACTGTGATGATGCAAATGTGTCTATTTCTCCAGCTGCTCCAGAATTATGTGGCAATGGCACCGATGACGATTGTGATGGTGACATTGACAGTTTGGATTTAGATGCCATTGATGTCCCTTGGTACACAGACTCAGATGGTGATGGCTATGGAGACCCCACTTCTTTTGTGATTGAAACTTGTGAACCGCCATCCGGAACGGCATCTCTGTTGTCAGATTGCGATGACTCGGATTCTGGTATTTCTCCTGCTGCACAGGAGATTTGGTATGATGGAGTTGATCAGGATTGTGCCAACGATGGTGATTTCGATGCAGATGGGGATGGTTTTGACTCCGACTTACACGGTGGTGAAGACTGCCTCGATTCAGACCCAGACATCAATCCCAATGAAGCTGAAGTATGTGGCAATGGCATTGATGATGATTGTGACGGTCAAATTGACCCTTGTGACATCACCACCACAATTGTTGGCGTGGAACAAGGAACTCGGTTTGGTGAAAACATCTATGAAATATCCGACAGTAATGGCAACAGTGTCGCTGAAATCTTTGTTGCTGCTCCTTCAGATGACACCATTGATCTTGGTGCAGGTGCTGTTTATTTGCTTGATGTAGACACCGAAGACAATTCGACACCAATTGCATCTTTTTTCGGAGCAGGACTTGCCGATCATTTTGGACATGATTTTCAAGTGGCCGATATCAACATGGATGGTCTGGTCGATTTGGTGGTTGGCGCATATGGTGTCGACACTTCCGCTACTGGCGCTGGTGGTGTCTATCTATTCTACGGTGGCTTTACCGGAGAGTTTTTGGTCCCGCTCGCTGATGCAACTCTGTTAGGTGTTGGGTCTGGTGATGCGGCAGGTTGGTCTTTGGCCGTCGCAGACGACAGTACCAATGATGGCAGTCTCGATATTGTAATTGGAGCGCCATTTTCCAGTCTGTCTGAGCCTCAAAGTGGTTCGGTTTTCCTTGTGCGACAGCCAGGCGTTGGTGTCCAAAGTCTCAATGCAGTGGGAGCACAATTAACAGGTGAGACGAGTGGTGAAAATGCGGGTCATGCCGTCGAAACGGCTGATTTCAATCAAGACGGCATACAAGATTATGCAGTCGGTGCTCCGATTCGTTCTGAAAATAACTATGAAGGTGCTGTGTACATTGTGTATGGCCCCGTGAGCGGTGTGATGTCACTAGGAGACTCCGCAGCTCGGTGGTGGGGAGATTTTGCAAATGCCAGAGCCGGCTCTGCGCTGTCCTCAGGCGGCGATATGAATGGCGATGGATATCCAGATTTAGCCATTGGGTCACCAAACCGTGATGCCGGTGCAGGAGCTGTCCATGTGGTTTATGGTCCGGCTCAATCGACCAGCTCGCTCGCACAAGCAGATCTTCGCTTAGCCGCCGCCCAAAGTGGTGCAAACCTCGGGGCATCATTGTCTATGGGAGACATTGACAATGATGGTCAAGCCGATTTAGTGGTTGGAGCCCCTTTTCAAGATACGAATGAGCCAGTTGTAGGTGCTGTTTATTCCGTTCACGGTGGTACAAGCGGTGTTTTAACGGCTGCGGATTACCTTTATTTTGGAGATGTGGCTGAAGCAGAACTTGGGGTTGATGTCCATATTGGAGCAAGTGGTATTTGGGCCAGTGCTCCAAGTTCAGATGTCAACGCCGGAGCCGTGTATTTATTTGACTCGACTTGGTTGTCATTTTAAGGATTACTGTATGTCTAACAAATCAATTCTTCCTGCGAAAACGGACAAAACAGCAGTCAAGGGGCGTGCCGGAATAAGCTCTATTGTTCCATTTGGTTTGGGAAAGACAAAACCCAATCATTTTATTGAGATGGCCGGTGTGGTGTGGGAAAACAGAGATCAATTGCCATATGCATGGTCTATTCTGAAACACGGCGTGTGTGATGGCTGCTCTTTGGGGCCTCGTGGTCTTGAAGATGATGTGATTGAAGGGACACATCTGTGTATGTCTCGGCTTAAACTTCTGAGAAACAATACCGTTGGTGCATTTGCTGAGGCCGATGTGGCTGACATTGAGCGCCTTCGGCGGATGACAAACCGTGAACTCAGAGAACTCGGTCGAATTCCTTATCCTTTTATTTATCGGCCAGGTATGCGTGGTTTTAAGCGGATTTCTTGGGATGAGGCTTGTCAGATTGGCGGGCAAATACTGGCTGAAACGCCTCCAAGTCGCCAAGCGTATTTTGCAACCTCCAAGGGACTGACCAATGAAACCTATTACAGTTTCACCAAAACAGCGCGTCTTATGGGGACGAACAATGTGGATTTCTGCGCCAGACTTTGTCACGCTGCAACTGTGTCCGGTCTCTCCCAAACAATTGGCGTTGGAGCACCGACCATTTCACTTGATGATCTCATTGGCACAGACCTCATTTTACTTTGGGGAACCAATCTGGCCAATAACCAACCTGTATCCGTAAAGTATCTTCATCATGCAAAGAAGTCTGGTACAAGGATAGTATCGATCAATACCCTTCAAGAAAAGGGATTAGACAACTATTGGATTCCCTCTATACCAAAATCTGCGTTGTTTGGAACCAAGCTGGCCGATGACTTTATACAAGTCAATATTGGTGGGGACCTCGCATTGATGAATGCCCTTATAAAGTTGCTTATCAGTTGGGGTACAGTCAATCACGATTTTATTGAAGCACACACATCAGGCTGGGCTGACTTAACGGCACACCTAGACACACTTGAACTTGAGACTTTGGTAAGACAGTCGGGTGTTCCCCTCAGCAAAATCGAATGGTTGGCCACCCTCATTGCCCGTTCTCAGACCATGGTGACGGTTTATTCGATGGGCTTGACTCAACATAAGTTTGGAACTCAAAATGTCATGGGAGTGGTTAATCTTCACTTGTCCAAGGGAGCGATTGGAAAATCGAAGTCCGGAATCCTTCCAATAAGAGGTCACTCAGGTGTTCAGGGGGGTGGTGAATGTGGGGTAACTCCAAACAAGTTGCCCGGTGGATTTAAGGTCAATTCAGAAAATGTTGCTCGTTTTACTGAGCTGTGGGGGCATCCAGTTCCCACCGAACCAGGTATGGCAACCGGTGCGATGCTTGAGGCAGCCTTTGAAGGAAAAATCGATGTCTTGTACAATCTAGGAGGCAATCTTGTGGCCACCATGCCACAGCCGGAGTGGGTAGTAGAGGGTTTTCAACGGGTCAGATTGAGAATTCACCAAGACATTAACTTAAACACCAGTGCGCTTGTTGAGCCCAAAGAAGCCATATTGCTTCTGCCTGCTCAGACTCGCTATGAACAAAAGGGCGGCGGTACTTCAACATCCACTGAACGACGAATTCGGTTTTCTCCTGAAATTCCTGGCCACCCCCAAGTCGGTGAGTGCAAACCTGAGTACGAAATACCAGCCCTGATTGCAGCGGCAGCAAAACCCAACTTGAAAGATGCGCTTTGCTTTGAGTCTTCACAGGCCATTCGTGATGAAATGGCCAGGGTCATGCCGGTGTACCACCGCATCAATGAGCTTTCCAAAGAGGGAGACCACTGGCAATGGGGTGGAGCACAGTTGTGTGCTAATGGTGACTTTGCGAACATGCCCGATTGCAGAGCTTCTTTCTCAATTTTAGATGCCCCTGAGACCGAGGTTCCTGAGGGGTGGTTTAAAATGACAACCCGAAGGGGAAAGCAGTTTAATTCTATGGTTTTCTCGTCCAAAGACACACTTCAAGGGGGTGCAAGACGCAATGATGTGCTTCTGTCGTCTCAAGATGCAGAAAGGCTTGGATTGTCAGAAGGAACGCCCATCAATCTTAAAAACGACCTTGGCATATTTAAAGGAATTGCACGCATTCAAAACATTGCTCCAGGGTACATTCAGACCTATTGGCCTGAGTCCAATATGCTGATTGAGCGGTGCTTTGATCCCATTTCTCAAGAGCCAGATTATCACTGCCTTGTTCAAATCTCAAAGGCAGTGCAATGAGTGTCTTTGTTGACTTGTTAAAGCAAGTTCAGTTGCTTGTTCGGGCACGGTATCCAATCATCATCATGATCTCACATGAGGAACATCGATGCTGGCGGCTGCTTAAGCAAGTCGCAACAGAAGATGGGAAACAGCTCTATCGGTGGCGAATGTCTGTTGGGTTGGAAGCCAATGGCAACGTGATAGAAGATTGTCAACCGATTGAAGATGCTTTGCTGGCGATTCAAGCGGTTGAAGTTCCCGCTATTTTTGTCCTGTATGACATTCACGCTCACATTCATCAACCCTTGGTGCTTCGCCGCCTCCGCGATTTAACGGAAAGCATGCCCGCCAAACAACAATCCATTGTTGTACTTGGGGCTCGGCTGCGTGTTCCAGATGAAATTGAAAAATCTGTCGTTATGGTCGATGTACCCCTTCCAACCTACTCAGATGGCGAGCGTATTTTGAATGTCTTGTGCCGACAGCATGATATTGAAATGCTCCCAGAGGTCTTCGAGCGTTTTGTCAATGGGGCTTTGGGTTTGACTGAAAGAGAAATCAAGCGGATGTACGCCCGTATTTTATTGGGTGGGAGCGGGTTCAGCGAGTCTGACCTATCTCTTCAACTTCAGGAAAAGAGACGGGCCATTCGTCGCTCCAAGTTCTTGGAGTTCTGGGACACTCAAAATCTGAACCTGGATGTCGGCGGACTTGACAATTTAAAACGCTGGCTCAGTGAACGCGCCAAAGGATTTTCCACTGCCGCTAAAGCCTTTGGCCTTCCAGATCCCAAAGGACTGTTTCTCCTTGGTGTTCAGGGGTGTGGAAAATCCTTGATGGCCAAGTCCGTCGCCAAATTATGGGGTCTTCCATTGTTAAGGCTTGATGTGGCAGCTGTCTTTCAAGTCAGTAGCGGCGAAGAAGGTCTTCGAGACACCATTCGAATAGCAGAGTCGTTATCGCCTGTCATTTTATGGATTGACGAACTTGAAAAGGGATTTGCCAATGACACCAATCGCTCAGGAGAAGCACTTGGTTTCTTTCTGACTTGGATGCAAGAGAAGACAAAACCGGTCTTTGTCGTAGCGACAGCCAACGAGGTTCGCGCCCTACCACCAGAACTTCTCCGGAAAGGCCGTTTCGATGAAATCTTTTTTGTTGATCTTCCAAACCCACATGAGCGCCTTGAAATACTAGACATTCATTTGCGGCAACGAAGCCGTCCATCTGAGAAGTTTGACTTAACCATGGTGGTAGAGGAAACCGAACGGTTTTCAGGCGCAGAATTGGAACAAGTGGTCATTTCTGGACTCTTTAGAGCCTTTTCAGAAGAGAGAAACTTGGATACTTTGGACTTATTGGAGTCTGCTCGAGAAATAGTACCACTTGCAGTCACCATGGATGATCAGTTGAAAGATCTCAGAGAATGGGCTAGGCCAAGAGCACGCCGTGCAAGTTCTGATCGGCGCCGAATGGATTTCTTTTCTGACTGGACAGACCCAGAGCCCGACAAATTGTGATTTTGACCTCATTGCTTCTTGTGATCGATTACTAGTTAACCGTTCATGACACTCTGGAGGAATGATGTCAGACTCTATTCAACCTACCATCCAAGCATTTTCAGCCGTCATTAAACATGTGGCATTTGAAGACGAAGATTTAGTCATCGACGAACTTATTGGTCTATTTGAAGGCCTTGAATTTATGCTGGATTTTGCTTCCGAAGATGCATTTAGGCTGGCCATCACTGAGGCCTTCAACAATCCCATTTCTCTGAAGGATGCCGGTGCACTTCTCTCTGACAATGACATTGCTGATCGACTTCAAATCATTGAAGTCGCATTAAGTCTAAGCCTCACAGATGAAGCCTATAGTTTTACAGACCATACGGCACTTCACGAGGCCATTGTCGTATTGTTTACATCTGAAGAAGTACCCCTTGTGACACGGCTACTTGAAATTGGGCTTGAGCGGGCTGTGATTGAGGCAAGCTTGGGATTGTATGATGACGATCTCTTTTACGATGAGGACTAATGGCATCAGTCTCGAGATGACCCGTTAGGCGAATTGACTAATTTAAACAATCTCATCCAAGTTTGATACACTAGGCAATGACCCAAAGGAGGCCAAATGAAAGTAGGTGTATTGGGGGCAGGCTCATGGGGAACGGCGCTTGCGCTCCAACTGGCTCGGGCAAAGAACACGGTTACTCTTTGGGACCATCGACCTGATCGAGCACTTAAGCTTCAAAAGGAGAGGGAAAATAGCCAATACCTATCTGGTATTCGCTTCCCCAATCATTTAAATGTGACCCCAGATCTCCCAGAAGCGTTGGTTGGACAGGATTTTATTGTTGAAGCGATTCCCTCACAAAAGCTGCGCAGTGTTATGGTGAAAGCGCTCCCATATTTAGAGCCAGAAACCCCATTGTGCTGTGCTTCAAAAGGCATTGAAGAGGGGACTCTTATGACCATGGAAGATGTTCTACGGGATGTGTTACCAGTGGTTCATCATGCACAACTAAGCTTTCTTGCAG
>JAYYJC010000344.1:0-12740 GCA_036146655.1 Myxococcota bacterium
ATGGTTCCGGCCGTCCAGTCGTAAGCGATGAAGTCGTATCCACCAGAACCATCGGGATGATTAATGGCAATGTGCTGGGTGAACAACGGGAAGGTTGGGTCATCTGCCAACAGATCGGCATAGAGTTCTTCAAAGATGGGGCTGAGCTCTGCGAATGCCACACCAAAGTGCATGCCATTAAATGGGGCAATGAAGTCTGGCATGACTGCAGGGTCGATGTTGTCGCAACCGGTTTCAGTGCTGTAACCAATGATGCTTAGATACCCTTCATAGGATGCCCAAGGAGCAACGATCGTTCCACTTGTACCAACACCAGTGTCATAATTAAAGAGATTGGTGGTAATTGGTGGATCAGCTGGAAGAGATGTGAAGTAAGCGTACATTTCACAGCTTTCAGCATTGCGATCTTCGTCAGTGGCTTCGGAACCCAAACCAAAATAATCCATTGTGGCGAGGGTCACAATCACATAGGGTTGCTCTTCGACCATTGCACCTTCTGCATCTTCGACCATCCAACCGATTAAGGTGTCATTGGCTTCGTCCCAACCTGCAACCAGTTCAAAACCAACTGCAACGGGCTCGATTAAAGCGCCACCTGGATCAATGGGATCGCTGGTGTCACTGGTGTCACTGGTATCACTGGTGTCAGTGTCAGTGTCATTTTCTTCATTATCTTCAGGGGTGACATCTTTCTCGACGCATGCAAATGCAAAGAAAGGGACAAAGAATAAATTGCGCATGGCTGCTCCTTGTGGGTGTTTAAAAATCACCCAATAATAGCCAGTTGTTAACGATATGTCAATATGTTTCTGGCTTTGCGGATATGGCAGTGCTAGCGGATAAGCGATCCCACAAATCCAGCAAGCTGCGCCATCAGTCCAGGCGCACCCACTTCTTTGGTGACTCTAGACACCTTAAAGGTGATTTTTTCGATGGCCCCTTCAGTACCGCCCGCATTCATATCAGGGGCATCCCACTTCATTGGCCAACAATTGTGAAGAGTCATGCTGAAGACCACCGTTTTATTGTCTGCGTGTTTGAGGCGGAGTGTGATGTTTCGGATATCAATCAACCCACTCTCCACACTCTGACGCCACTTCCACAGTTCATCCGAACCGATTTTATGAATCCGTGTCATTTCAACTTCGCCAAACTTTGCGACACCTGGAAGAGACCTTTTGAAAGGATCTGTTCCAAACTTAAACTCAATGGGTTCGGATTCAGAATTAACGCCACTGATGGTCAAAAAGTTTAGCTTTCCGGGTATCCGATCAATCTCAGCTTCAAAGTTCCAAGAACCTGCATATTTGTCCAGCTTAAGAGTAGATGCATCCCCAACACCCTGTTTACGGACAAGCCCGCCAACAAAGGTTTCAGCAGCACCCGCTTGTTGTGTGCGAACCAAGTTTCCAGCATAACTGTCGTTTTGCCCATCATAAAGTTCGCCAGTCCCTGGATTTGAAGGAAAGAATTGTTTGACGATTAAATCTTGAATAAAGTCTTCGAGATCAACAGGGTCACTGGGCTTGCCACCGACCCAAGAGTCATGATCGCCGCCGGCTTGTAGACGAACAAAGGGATTGAGGGGATTGGCGGGTGTTCCTTTTTGGGAACGGCTTTGGGCCTGAAAGTTACCAGTTCCCGAAACATCATTTTCGCGGTAATCGGCAACAAAGTTACCTTCTGTGGTCTTGTCTCCAATTCCCCAAACCCCTTCAGATGGAAAAAGTTCTTTCAGAACTGGGGCCACAAAAGAGTCACTGACACCATCATATCGGCTTCCTTTACCGGCCTCTGATGGGGAAAATTGCTTGTTGACAGGGTTCATAAAAGAACTTCTTTCACCGGCACCTTGTTCCCTGTGTTCGGCAATAGAACTGCCTTTGGTCTCTGTTTCGTCCTCAGCGGCCTCAGATGGGAAACTTTGCTTAATAACAGGGGCCACAAAACTGTCGTGGTCTCCCCCTTTTTGAGGTCGATTATCGGCACTGAAATTGCCAGCGGTATCCTGACTGCCAGTACCAGCTTCAGACGGAAACTCTTGATCAATAATCGGTGCTACAAAACTGTCGTGGTCTCCCCCTTTTTGGGGTCGATTGTCTGCCCTAAAATTACCTTCAGTCCCCTGACTTCCTTCTCCGGGCTCAGACAAAAACTCTTGTTCAATGATGGGTGCAACCCAACTTTCATGTGGACCAGCCTGAACGCTCTGAACAGCAGGGGGTTCCCAAGAATAGTCTTTATTGACCCAAGTATCGACTCTCGGCTGCCCTCTAACTTGATCAGGTACTTCAGCCGGGCCCCAGAAGGCTGGCAGAGGAAATACAGACGGCGGAGGTTTGACGAAGGGCTTAGGTCCCCACTGATTGTCAGCCATGATTAATTCTCCACAAGAGAAAAAACTGAAGCTTTCTGCTCAGTTTATAGATAGATAAGGTGTAATATAGCACCAGATTTACTCAATTTCATCCTTTGGAAAGTGATTCATGAAAAAATCCATTGCCTTCCTCGAAGAACAGGCTGCTGCCGGTGATACCAACGCACTATTCACTCTTGGTCAGTTTTATGAGTTTGGAAAAGAAGTCGAACAAGATTTCAGTCAAGCACTCAGATACTACCAAAAAGCAGCAGATCTTGGTTTGGCAGTGGCTCGCTACAATCTTGCGGTGCTTTATGAACATGGCAGAGGCACAGAGCAGGACTACCAAAAGGCCGCCATGTACTATCAACAGGCCGCTGAACAAGGTGACCCTTGGGCCCAAAACAACCTTGGCTACCTTTATTCACATGGCAAAGGGCTCACCCAAAGTGATGCACATGCCATGCACTGGTATAAATCTGCAGCCGAACAGGGACACTTTCAAGCCCAATACAATATTGCATCTCGGTTTGCCGCTGGGCAAGGTGTGGAGGTCGATTTGGTCGAAGCCCACTTTTGGTTTAATCGAGCCACAATAGGCGCAACGGCCCTCAATCAGGAAAGAGTCAACAAGGCGATCGAACACCTAGAACGGTACATGGAGCCAGACGCCATATTCTTGGCAAAGACGAAGTTTAAAGATTACTTGGACGGCTCAAGCGACATCGAAACAGGTGCGTGATCACTGGCCTTTAATTTTCCACGGTTTCGTCGCCAGCCACGGTGAACTTCCACATTTGAAACACGAGGAATTAGATTGGAAGTCACAAGAAAGTGGTCTATCCGCATGCCCTTGTCATAGCGAAAGCGCTTTGCGTTAAAATCCCAAAACCCGCGGTAGTCCCAAAAGGTAAACCCCCCTTCAGGAATGAACTCACGACCGATATCGGTAAATCCAAGTGCCATCATCTGCTCCCACTTTTTCAGTTCTTTGGGATGATGAGTCACAATATTGGGCTCGTCTTGAGTATCCCAAAAAACATCGCAGGCTTGTGGCGCAATGTTGAGGTCGCCAGTGACAATGATTTCTCCACCCTGTGCTGAGCGTGCCGCCAACCACTCTATCAAAGCATCATAAAATGATAATTTGTACAGATACTTTTCAGACTCTTCATTTTGTCCTTGAGGACAGTATAGATTCACAAGACAAAAGTCTGGAAATTCAACGGCCACAAACCGACTCTGTCCTGCATCACCATCGGGCAATCCATAGATTACATTTTAAAAAGGGATTTTTGAGGCTATCAACACCCCGTTCCATTGCTTTTGGCCATGAATGGCAAGGTGCGAATACCCTCGGTCTGTAAACAATGACTGGTCCACAGCGTCCGTCTGAAGTTTAAGTTCCTGGAGGCACAACACATCAGGAGTTTCTTTATCCAGAAAGAGGGAGAAGAAATCGGCTCGAGCCTTCAGAGAATTGACATTCCAAGTTACTATATTCATTTTTGTGCCACCACTTGTATCAAAACATAAGGACGAATGATTAAAAATCGGCACCGCTGCTCATCCGGTAATTGTGCTGATTTTTCGACGGTCACTCGCTGGAGTTGACCAGATTGAAGGAGGGCGCCGATCTGAACAGTATCATCTGTTGCAAGGGCAATGCCTACATCCAATAGATCATGGTTCAAAACAGCAAAGACCGAACCATGACTGACTTGAAGTTTAATGTCTTTCCAGTAGCCAACCATAAGGTCATTGAAAAGCTTTTCTTTTAGCGACACTGACACGGCGACTTCCCATCGCTTCATTGGGAATTGGTCGTCCCACTGAGCAAAGTGCTCATATCCATTCGAACCACATATGTCCAATTCAGTGTATCTAGGCTTCGAAAAACAATCACCTCGGGGTCATCTCCGTCCGTACGGATCAAAACCCCGTTTGATTGTTCGGCAATGGCCACCAATAAATCAGTGTCTGCCCTGCCTTCTTCTCGATCAAATTTCCAATTCTCGCCCCCCCTCAAAACAAAGTGTCCGTCAGAATCTATTAAAGTACTGGACTTAATGGCATAGTCCCCGACAGAGGAAATGGCCTTTGCTACAAATTCAAGACTCAAATCAATGCCAGCAACACCAATCAAATCTGTTTCTGCCATTATTGGCATGCTGCAGGGCAATAAGAAACCTTGCCCCATGCTGTCTTCGTAGGGTCTATCACAATGAGGACTGGGTGAGCTTTTTGCCATGGTGTACCAGGGTCTCAAGCGAGGATCATAGTCCGAGTCATACCCACCCTTTCCTGGAAAAGCCATATGAATACCGCTTTCAGTGGCTACAAATGCCCAGACAATTGGCGTACCAGAGTTGAGCAGTGCATCATCTTCTTCAGCAGAAGAAAGCAATGTTGTTCGATCGCTTTGGGAGCGAAGCAAGACATTTCGAAGCGACTCTTGAAGGGCAGAAAGCCGATTGATCTCTGAGGTATGATTTGCAACATCGAGATCAGGGGCCAGCTTAAACACAGCATGGTTCGTACTTACCATGCGACCATAGCGTTTGGACTGCTTAAAGTCGATTGGCCGGCCTTTGGGGTCATCATAGTCTGAACTCAAATAAACCCCATCCACAATAGAACGGGAAGATTGTACATTCCCGTTCATCAATTGGATACTGGCAGCTTCTGCAATTCCACGCAGTATGCCCTTGACCCTTGTAAACTGATCTTCAACGCGGTAAGCAGTCGCCGAGACCTCTTCCACAAATTGACGGCGAAGGCCCTCCTCAAACGCCAATTGTCGTTGGATCTCAGCCTGCTGTGCCTCTGCCTTCTGACGCTGTACTTGCTGGACATTTAAGTTGTATATGTTGGTCATTAATCCAATCAAAATGACCATCATGAACGCAAATAGAGCTTGACTTCGATGCGAGCTCATCCAACGGAGTGATTTTTGAAGGAGCGTGTCTGGCTTTGCGAGTACGGGCTCGTCTCTGAGGTATCGGCGAATGTCTTCAGCAAACTCAGCCACACTCCGGTACCGTTCAGAAATTCGATTTCGAGTGGCTTTTTGAATAATCGCTTGCAACTCAGGTCGTATTTTGACCCGTGGCGAAATATGTGCGGTAGGTGCCATCATTCCCCGTTGTGCCCGTCTTAACATGTCACGAATTTTGCCTTTCGGTATGGCACGGCGAAGCGTCACCAACTCAAACAAAATCAGCCCAAGCACATATTGATCTGAACGGCCATCCAGTTCATTGATTTCTCCACGAGCCTGTTCGGGAGAAATGTGGGCAATCGTCCCAATGACCGCACCGTCTTGGGTAGTATCCCCATCGCCTCTAAGAACCACCTCCCCTTCACCAGTGGGAAAAGCTTCGGCTTCTTCACCTTCAATCAGTCGCGCAATGCCCCAATCCATGACAAACACCTCGCCAAAAGGACCTATCATGATGTTGGCTGGCTTAAGGTCTCTGTGAATGACCCCTCTAATATGAGCGTAATACATGGCATCACAGACCTTGAGAAAGAGCTCTAGTCGGCCTTCAAGAGGGATGGGCTCTTCTTGACCGTCAGTAAATGACACCGCACATGAATCGATGATTTCACCCAAGGTTTGACCTCGAACCAATTTCATGGTGTAAGCAAGGTCCCCTTCTCGGGTTTCTTCCATCGAATAGACAGGAATAATGTTGGGATGATCGAGCTGTGCATTGATCAATATCTCACGAACAAAACGTTGTTTGGCGTTTTCTTCGATGGCCTCTTCCTTAATCCATTTGACTGCCACCTTCCGATTGAGGATCAAATCTCTGGCAATGTGAACCTCACCCATTGCTCCCGCACCAAGTTCACCCTCAAGCTCAAAATTTTCCACCACATCATCTTCAGAGTTCTGTCTCTCTGCACTGTGAACGGATGTGGACACATCAACTTTAGATGAAGTCAATAGCCTTAAGACTTCTTCAATCTCAATGAGGCCGCCTTTTTGAAGATACCGCAAAAACTGAACAGGTGTACCGTCAGGCTTCTGGTTCTGAAATGCTTCCATAGCCTCCTGAACTTGAGCCTCAGGCAATGACAAATTATGTCGAAGGGTATCAAAAGTCATCAGATTGGCCAAATCAATGGGATCGTTTGGCTAGAATAGCACAAAAGGTAACAGATCTGAGACCATGTTACACTATTTGGCAACGCACAAAAGACAGTCTCTTGCATTTTTAGGTACCAAAATGAATGGGAACACAGCACAATGGTCACGGATGGGTCTCTTTGTGGGACTGTTACTGGCGCATTTCAGTTTTGTCCATAGAGGCCCACAAAGAAGCCTGGCCCCATTGAAGGTAGAAAGCCCACCACAGGAGTCGGTAGAACAAGGGGTCAATGGGCTCACCAAAAACGATATTTTTCGCGCTGTTTGGGCCAATTCAAACTGGTCTCAGCGGTTGGATTTGAACCAAAAAAATTCGGCTCTGGAATTAAGCCAAAAACAAGCACAACTGCTCGACGAATTTTATGTGGCAGAACTGGCTCTCCAGAAAAGAATCCTTGAGGTTTGGAATGCCCACCACTAAGCCCACATGGCATTGGATGATGGATGTGTGTATCGCTGTCCTATTTTTGGGGTTGCTTTGGCGTCTCTATCTCCCACTCACAGAGCCCAGCGCTCAAGCCGTTCAGTTTATTGAAACTGAACCCATTACCATAGAGCACATCATTAGAGAGCTTCATGTTCACGCAGACTCACTCTCGGTAGACCAGCGACAGCGATTGCTCAAAGAACTCGAATACGCAGAGGTCGAGCGAGACCGATTGCTTAATTTAATTAAAACGGCCCACGAGATCGATCAACAATTGTCGCAAATGGCCTTACAAATCTGGGCAACACTATCACCCGAAGAGCGACTGAGCGTTCGCAATGACCGGAACGCCATTAGTGTAGAACAAATCGAGAAAGTCTACTGGAAGCAAACCAAAGAACGATTGGAGAAAGAATAATGCGTCAGGGCACCATTTACCGATTGGCCATTCTTTGTGTGCTCCTCAGTTGTCTTTTCGCGCCCACACCAACACAAATTAAACTGCCAATGCAAAGCGCACTCAGCCACTCAGACAGCATCACAAACCGTTACCTTGCGCCTCCAGCCCCCCCGATGTGGACCATTTTTCATCCATGGCCTGTCGAACAATCTTCCAAAAGCGAATTTGAAGCACTCGTCAAAGAACATCATCGCCAGTTTGAAGAGATCGAAGTCCAAAAAATCCGTTTCTTGGAACACAGCCTGCGCTTGGCACAGTTGCTTCCTCAAACACATCTGTTGGGTGCTCACCTGCAATCCGGCGCCAATGACTGTCGACTTGGAGATTGTCAAATATGGTTCCATATCAATCAAAAAGAGAATTAGCTCGATGTCAGAACTGACAGGAAAGACCATTGTTTGCGTCAAGTGGCTGTCAAGTCTCTTTGAACAAATAGACATGTACTTTAGAGAAATCAATGAAAAAAAACCCACCTGAAGTCCCAGTTCAACCTCTGATTGAAGCGGTACAACCCATCCTTCAGCATTACTCAGATTTGTCTGACGATGTCAAAGAAGCAATTATCGAAACTTTAGTAATTGACTTTGAGGACACCGCTCAAATATCAACAGAAGTGAAACAGTTGCTGAACACTTTCAAACTGCCTCAAAAGCTTCTGGCAGAAATCACTGAAGTGGTGCACAAACAACACGCACAAATAAACAACCGACCCATCACAGAACGGTATTCCATCCAAGAACTGCTGGGCAGAGGAGGAATGGGGTCTGTTTATCGAGCTCATGACAAACAACTCAATCGGCATGTGGCCATAAAGGTTTTAAACCAAAAACATGCGCAGCATGAAAGCCTTCATCTCGAGCGATTTACCGACGAGGCGCTCATCATCGCACAACTCGAGCATCCCAGCATCATTCCAATTTACGATGTGGGTCAGTTGCCTGATGGTAGACTGTTCTTCACCATGAAAGAAGTCCATGGCATCGAAATGGGTAAAATGATCCAAGCTGTTCACTCGGCCTTAGAAAATGGACACCACCAAACCCAAGAAGGATGGAGCTTTCGAGGACTCATTGATGTTCTATTAAGAGTCAGTGAAGCTGTGGCCTTTGCGCACAGTAAGGGAATACTGCATAGAGATCTAAAGCCTTCAAACATCATGGTCGGCGAATACGGCGAAGTGTTGCTGCTGGATTGGGGCATCGCAAAAATACTTCACAGCAGTATTCCAGAAATACAAGACATTCATGACTCTAGAGTGACACACACACAAGGCATGGTCGGTACTCCAGTATACCTTGCACCCGAATCTATTAAAGGGGCTGGGCAACTCAAAACCACAGCTGACATCTATAGTTTGGGCATGATTCTGTATGAAATCCTGATGGGGAAACATCCATTTGTCGGTCAAAGCCCACAACAAATTATTGTCAATGCCATCAAAGGCAACTACCCAAAACTGAGGACACACAGCGATACAGATCCATTGCTGTTCGAAGGGACAAAACCGGAAGTTCATCGAATTGCGCCAGGAAAGGTAATGTCTCTTGAACTCATCAAACTGTGTGAGGCAGCGACTGAAGTCAACCCCGAACTCAGACTGTCAACAGCAGATCGATTTGTGTCTCGCCTTAAGGGTTGGCTTCAGGGGCTCAAAAAACAATCTAATGCACAACAGCTCATCGACAGAGCAGAAACTTACACTTCCCGTATCCGTCAAATGAAGATCAAACAGGAAGCGCAACTTCGAGCGTTTGACCATACTGAAGTCATTCCACTTCAGGAATGTAAGGCCATTACACAAAATGAACAGTCCCTTAAAAGCCAACAAATGGAACAAGAACAACTGCTGTATGCAGCATTGTACCAAGACCCACACAATGAATTGGCCCATTCCGCATTGGCACACATTTACGCTGAAAAGATTACTGATGCATTGTATGGCAACAACAGTTCGATAATAAGTCAAGTTGAGCGTAGGGCCAGAGAACACTTGGCTTCTCTACCGCGTTCAAACCCGACGAGGGCTCACTACCATAATATGTTGAAAGGGCTGTGCAAGATCGATATAACCGTGCCCAATCAAGTCCAATCATATTCGCTTTTTGAATATATAAATGGAAGCAGTCCAAAATTGCTACTCACAAAAGAGCCATTGAACGCTGGGACCTTAAGCAAAGAACTTAAACCTGGCAGCTACCTATTAATTTTACACGCTGAAGGCTTTGTGGACATCCGCATCCCCGTCTGGCTGAGCGCAGGAGATATATACCAGCACTTAAATCAAGAACAAACGGCTCAATTACCATTGCGACTTCTTCAAAATAACGAGATCCATGGTAATGAGTGCTATATTCCAGCTGGGGCTTTTTGGGCCAAGAGAAATCGAATTGAACAGGTTGTCAAGTGCTGGAAAAAGATTTGGATGCCAGATCTATTAATGAAAGCCAATCCAGTGACACATCAAGAATATCTCGAATTTATTAATGCAAGTCAAGTTGCGGGGCGGTCAGTTGACACATTGTTGCCAAGGCAAATTGGACCGTCTGGGCTGTCAGAAAGTTTATATAAGGTCAAAAAAAATGGACTGTATTTCCTTTCTGAACACCTCTTTAATACGCAACCGGCCACAGGCATGAGTTGGGCAGCAGCCAATCAATTTTCACAATGGTATGCAGAGAAAAAAGGTCAACCATGGCGAATCCCTTCTGAACATGAGTGGATGAAAGCAGCGCGTGGTGGAGACAAACGAATATTTCCATGGGGGGATCACCCAGAACAACACCGTTGCAGCAATCGTTCGGCCACATCAACCCCAAAAGCCCCCGGATGCATCATGCAACAAAATGAGGACATCAGCCCGTACCTAATCCGTGGAGTCGCTGGCAATGTGATTGATTGGACTTCATCCCATTGGATAGACCACAAGGGTGTGGAAAGTCAGGATGTCATTGTTAAGGGGGGCTCTTGGGATTGTCCGTACTGGCTAGCACAAATCGATCAAGTACGGGTATTTCCAACCACCCATTACGACTCAACCATTGGCTTTAGACTTTGCCGTTCACTGTGAACTTAGTTCATCATCCGTCTACAAAAGACCACCACAAACAATGAAATCATAAAAAAGCCTATCAATGATTCTCCTGCGGCAAGGAACCTTGAAAACCCAACTGGAGAAATGTCGCCGTACCCCAACGATGTAAAGGTTACAACACTAAAATAAAGGGCCGCTGGGAGGTTGTTGTTGTCAGGATTGGGTCCACCATCAGCCACATAGAGACCCGCAAAACCAAAAATAACGGCAAGAAATGTAATAAATGTTCGCATTGGACGCTCGCCATAACCACAAATGGCCCAGAGCAGAAAAAGCCAGACCTTGGACAAGCCGGTTGCCAGTTCTCTTCGAATGTTCATTTCTCGCTCATAGTAATGTGAGGCAATCATCGAAAAGCCATACTCTCTATACACCTTGGTTAAACCATGATAAGTCTCAAGGGCTTTATGAGGGTTCCGTGGTACCTCGAGCTCATAGATGCAATAATCTCCCAAGACTTTGGAGTCAGGTAACAGGGCACCATCATAGAGGGCGTGGAAAAGCCGCAAACCAGACGCACTTTGCACACGCCTCAAATCCACCCGTTCTAAAATTATCTCTTCAAAGTCAGCCTCATCAAGATTTGAGAAGTCAAATCCAACTTTAAATAGCCGTGCCTTCGAGAAGTTCGCACGGCGAAGATTGCAGTCAAAAAAGTTCTTTCGATTTATGTACAGCCCTGAAAAGTCTGCGCTTTCAAAATAACCATTGAATATTTTCTTTTGACCAGCAGCATCGTAAGCGTCCAACCCTCTAGAAACCTCTTCTCGAGATTTATTGTCCTTTTGAATATGAATAATACACAGTGAACTGCCTGGTTCTGCATGGATGGGGCATTGATCAGCGCTGCATATCTGGGGAGTATTCATGGCAAAATGTCCTAAAATAACAATAGCGCAAATGGAGACTGAAATCAGAGGGTGCTAAAATAGATGCTCTGGGTCATAAACCTTATCGAACGACTGAGAAGGCGCACAGGGGTCAAATTCAGTTTCGATCGTACCAAGTTCAAGATGCAAATGCCGGAGTTCAGAGCGTCCTGTGTTTCCCATTAGAGCGACACTTTTGCTCTTTTCAACCTGATCACCTACTTGAACTAGAATTGAATCTGGAGCCAAATGGGCGTACCGTGTATATACATCGCCATGTTTCAAAATGATGTGGTTGCCCCAGCCTGATCCACATTCTCGACGATCTGTATTTCGAGCAAATGTGCTGGATTGCGGACAGCCTGTTCGCACATAGACCACTTGGCCATCTGCGGCAGCGTTGATAAATACATAAGGCGTGTTTTGATCATTGTGCACATAGTCTGTGCCTTCGTGATTGGCCAGCTCTCCAGGCGTTCCAGAAAAGTCCACATAATACACAAAATCTGAAGGCCGTTCCCAATTTAGAAGAGCGGCAGCATCAGGAAACTCATAGCCCACGGCCTGTATCGGAGCATAATCTTCTAAATCTGAGTCATACACTGGGCACTCTGCGCTGTATTCATCGGATTCGTTGCCGTTGCTGGCCGTATCTGGAATGGGATTGACATTGGGATCACAATCATTGTCAAATGAAGTGGGGCCACTTGACTGTAAAGACTGACAGGAAATGCATGCCAATGAAAAAAATAAGAGCGAGAAATGGGATTGAGACATTGAATCACTCATAAGGGGTGTTGTCTTTGGGGTTCATTTATCATCTCGCAAATGCATAACCACAAGACCCAAACCCAAATCAGTCAAACAGATGTAAAGGGTTTAGTGTTCATCGCACACTTTTAAAAGCAAAGAGTATGTGACAGGCAATTGGCTTGCGTTAGGTATTGAGTCATGTCTGGCCCATTCGATCCATATTACGATTACGGACCACTGAGGGTCCTTTCAAAACCGCTTGCATTGTGTGGGTATTACGGCTCGGGTGTTCCGGAACTGTCCTTTGCACTGTCTGCGCAAACTGGATTGCCATTGCACGACATCGAGCGCATGATGGAACATAAACTTGGTCAGCGATTGAGTACATACGAAGGGACAATCAACCCCATTGAGCAAGAACTGATTGGCCAAGTTTTGAACCAAAAACCGTATGGGGTCATCATGCTCCGACCACAAAGTTTAAACAACAGTGATATTTTGAACAAAGTCAGAAAATACGCCACTTTAATGTACATCCAGAGAGACATCTTTGTACTGTATTCCAACTTACTTGACATTCGGAAAAACCAAGACCACAATCGATACTGTCCATTGCCTGTGGAAC